>WRLJ01000218.1 GCA_009777685.1 Oscillospiraceae bacterium
TTTCCCGCGAGAGGGGCTGGGGGACTGCCAAGTCCCCCAGTGGGGGGCTCCGGGGGAGACCTCCCCCGGAAATGCCTGAACACCACCCAAACCCACAGCCGCACGGGCAAACGGTGAAAGCCCTTTCCCCCGGAGTTTGCGGATAACCTGCGGGACGCCGAGGTCTGCGTCCCCTACGGTGTGTGCGGTGGGGCAAACAGCCGCACGGGCAAACGGTGAAAACCCTTCCCCCGAAGTTTACGGATAACCCTGCGGGACGCCGAGGTCTGCGTCCCCTACGGAGGGGATACGGGCAAAAGGAAGAGCCGCCGAAGCGGCCCTGAGCGGGAAGCGGTTTTATGCCTTAGCACTTGTCATCGCAGCAGCACAGCAGTACGATGATAATCAGGATGATCCAGATGCACCCGCAGTCGTTGTCACGGCCAAACCCAAAGCCCATGGTTTCACCTCCGTCCTTTTTTCCTGTTTTGACAGCTTCTGTGCCATCTTATGCAGGCGCGGCGGAGAGGTGAACGCGGCGGGCGGGCCGCCTATATGTACCGTTTCATCTTATTCAGCAACTCGTCCATGTCCACCGGCTTGCCGACATGGTCGTCCATCCCGGCGGACAGGCAGCGCGCGATGTCTTCGCGGAATACATTGGCCGTCATGGCCACGATCGGCACGTTCATCGCCGCCGGAGTCCCCAGCGCGCGGATGCGCCGGGTGGCCTCGTAGCCGTCCATCTCCGGCATGTGGATGTCCATCAGCACCATCGCGAACCGCCTGGGCGACGCCGCGAAGCACTCGACCGCTTCACGGCCGTTCTCCGCGCAGACAATGTCCACGCCGGTCTCCTCCAGCAGGGATGTGAGAATCTCCCGGTTGATCTCGATGTCCTCGGCCAGCAGCACGCACTTGCCCGCGAAGATTCCGGTGTCCAGATTGCGTTTTCCGGGCGTGTCCTGCACCTTCTGCGGTTTTCCCAGGTGCTTGTTGATACAGTCGATGATCGTCGACGAGAACAGCGGCTTGCTGAGGAAGTCATTGATGCCCGCGGAGCCGGCCGTTTCCTGTATGCCCTCCCAGTCCACCGCGGAGATCATGATGACGATCGCGTTCTCACCGTACCGCTCCCGTATTTTCCGGGTCAGCTCGACGCCGTCGATGCCCGGCATCCGCCAGTCCACAAACAGCATCGAATACGGGTTTTCCCGCTCCAGCAGCGCGAAAGCGGATTCGCCGTCCGGCGCGGTCGTGCATTGTATGCCGACATTGGCCGCGATTTCCTCAAAGTATTCGCGCACCTCCCGGTCGTCGTCCACCACGAGAATGCGGACGCCGTCCCAGTCCATATCGGGGCTGAGACTGTCGGTTCCGGCCAGGCTCCCCTTGCCCGCGCGGATGGTGAAATAAAAGCGCGAGCCCTTCTGCGGCTCGGAGTCAACGCCGATGCTGCCGCCCATCAGCTCCACGATGCTCTTACAGATGGCCAGCCCCAGACCGGTCCCGCCGAAACGGCGCGATATGCTGCCGTCCGCCTGCACAAACGAGCGAAACAGCTTTTTCTGCTGCTCCTCGGAGATTCCGATGCCGGTATCGACGACCTCGAACAGCAGCAGGCATTCGTCGCCCAGGTCCTCCAGAAGATGGATATAGAGGCCGACCTTGCCGTCGTCCGGCGTGAATTTCACCGCGTTGGACAGCAGATTCGTCGCCACCTGCGCCAGCCGCATCTGGTCCGTCACCAGCGAGGCGGGCACATCCTTGCCGACCTTGATGATAAACTCCTGACGCTTCTGGCTGATGCGGAAATTCGTCACGTTGCTGACCTGCTGGAGCAGCTTTTCCAGCGGGAACTCGGACGGCGAGAGTTCAAATTTCCCCGCCTCGATCTTTGACATGTCAAGGATGTCGTTGATCACGCCCAGCAGATGCCGCGCCGCGTCGTCGATTTTGTCCAGGCAATACCGGACGCGCCCGATGTCCTCCGTGTGTCCGGCAATCTCCATCATGCCGATGATCGCGTTCATCGGCGTGCGGATTTCGTGGCTCATGTTGGCCAGAAACGCGCTTTTGGCCCGGTCGCTGTCCTCGGCCCTCTCCTTGGCCTGCCGGAGCGCCTCCTGCGTCTCCTCGATCTGCTTCATTTGCGCTTTGTAGCGGCGAAGGTCGCGCGTGTAGCCCGCCAGGCGGTAGCCGTCGCGCCACTTGACGCGCCGCAGGGTGACCTCCGTGGGAATCTCGGTGCCGTCGGCGTGGTAATGCCGCCATTCAAAGACCAGATTCCCGCAATCAAAGCCCTCCTTGATGAGCTGGCTGGCCTTTTCCCTCGTATCCTGGCCGTCGGCCTGATAGGGGGGGCACAGGGTATCGTAGAAATGGTCCAGATACGCCTGCTTGGACGGCAGCCCGAACTGGAGGTAGGCCGCCTCGTTGCAGTCGACCAAATTGTAATCCTCGTCGACCATCGTACAGGCCATCGGCGTGGAGTCGAGCATGATCTGATAGCGCTCCTCGGCCTCGTGGACGTCGCGCTGGATTTTTTCGCGTTCCAGCACGACGCTGACGGCGTTGCCCACCATGCGGCAGAAGGAAATCTCGCCGTTGGTCCACTCGCGCGGGCTGCCGCACATTTCAAAGGTCAGCGCGCCCCAAAGCTCAAACTCGATGAACAGCGGCACGGAGACGAAGGAGGTAAAGCCGGTCTGCCGCATGAACGCGAACATCTCGTCGCGCTCGACGTCATGACAGACGACATAGGGCCATTTCTCCCGCATATAGGCTTTTCTCAGGGTGCGGTCATAGACGTCGGGGGAGACGGAAATCTCCCGCGCGTACTGCGGATCGGCGTACCAGGAGGAGAACAGCTCGGTTTCGCCGCGGTGGATGCGCGTGACGGCGATGTGGTCCGCCTTCAGCTGCCGGCCCGTCATTTCCAGGGCGTTGTCCAGAAACGATTTGAGGTCCATGCTGGTGATGAAGTTTTGCGAGAGCTTGTTGAGCAGCTCCTGCTGGTCAAGGCGGAGGCGCAGCGCGTCGGCGTACTGCTTGTTCTGTGTGATGTCCACGCCCTGCATAACATGCGCGGGCCGCCCGCCGGACCATTCCATGACGGTGCTGGTCGTGCGGAACCAGCGCCCGTCCCGGCCCTGCGTCTCGCGCTCCACGGGCGTGCCGGGGTTTTGCCGCAGCTCCCTCAGGGGGCAGGCATCGCACGGGCCGAGGCTTCCCTTGTGATACGCCTCCCAGCAGCGCAGGCCCACCGGGTCGGAATCGACGCCGAAGATGCTGTTGGTCTTCCGGTTGGAATACAGGAGCTCGTCGGTTTCCAGATCGGCGACCATCAGCAGAGTATCCATGTTATCCAGGACAGAAATCAGCGTTTCTACGCTAAATCCCGCGTCTTTCATCGCGATTCCCTCATTTCTCGACTGAACTCTGTCTTCAGTGTAGCACAGGGCGGAGGGGGTTTCAATTGCTTCCGGAAAATATGACAAGGTTATACGAAATATACCTGTTTTTGATAGACCGGCGGCGTTTTTCTGAAAGAATTGACGTGTCTTGCGGAGGACTGGGGGGGGCGATGTGGGCGTCGCGGCCTGTGGGTGTGTGCGGCGGGGCGGACGCGGCGCGCCGGGGTCGTCGCGCCCTACACAGGGCGTGTGCGGGAACTTTGTCAATCCTCAGTCGGCTTCGCCGACAGCTCCTTTAGGAAAGGAGCCTTAGGGTGCGCAAGCCTCCTTTCGTAAAGGAGGTGGCACGCCGTCAGGCGTGA
>WRLJ01000219.1 GCA_009777685.1 Oscillospiraceae bacterium
ATGGGGAGTGCAAACCGTGGAAGAGACGAGGAAAGAGTTCGTAGAACGCGTCATGGGTCACGAAAAGAGCAAGACGGCGTTGTGCCGGGAGTATGGGATTAGCCGGAAGACCGGGGACAAGTGGATCGCGCGCTATCAGGCGGGAGAGCCGATGAGCGACCGCAGCCGTGCGCCGCGCCGCACGCCGCGCAAGACATCCAAGTCCACCGAGGAAGCGATTCTGAGAGTGCGGCAGGAGCATCCGGCGCTTGGGGCGAAGAAGATCAAACGGTGGCTGGAAGACCGGGGGGAATCAGCGCCGGCGTATTCGACCATCAACACAATCCTGCACCGGTGCAGCCTGATTACCCCGGAGGCCAGCGCGGCGGCGACGCCATACATTCGGTTTGAGAAGAGCCGTCCCAATGAGATGTGGCAAGCCGACTTCAAGGGACACTTTGCGATGCTGAACAGGCAGCGGTGTCATCCTCTGACGGTCCTGGATGATCACTCCCGTTACTGTCTGTGTATCGACGCCAAAGAGAACGAGAAGTACGAGGGGACAAAGGAGAGCTTCCGTCAAGTCTTCCGGCAATATGGACTGCCCGATACGTTTCTCTGCGACAATGGCAACCCGTGGGGAACGGCTCAGAGCGTGGGATACACCCGGTTTGAGGTAGACCTGATGAACCTCGGCATCCTCCCCATCCACTGCCGGCCGCGCCATCCGCAGACGCAGGGGAAGGAAGAGCGTTTCAACGGGACACTGAATCGAGAACGTCTCCGATATCGGTCGTATGAAGACATGGCACATGCCCAGAGAGACTTTGATGAGTATCGCCGCTTTTACAATACTGAACGCCCGCACCATGCCTTGGGACTGGCCACACCAGCCACCCGGTTTCATGCCAGCCAACGACGGCTGCCGAGCCGGATTGAGGAGTGGACATACGGAACCGGTATACAAACACGGACGGTCAAGTCTTCGGGCTATCTTACTTTGGGCGGGCAGGGGTATTTTCTCAGTGAAGCATTCGGTGGGCTTACCGTCGGTCTGATGGAAGACCCAGAGCAAAGCGGAGTTTTCATCGTTGTGTACCGACAGTTCGGCATTGCCAGGATCAATGTCGATGATAGAGTCATCATCGCCAGAAAAGCCTTCCGATTCACGCTTGTCCAGTGAGAAAACTGTATACCATGTTCCCGGACAAAGTGTATACCATGTCGCGCTTGACAAAATTGCCGCCCCTACAAAGGTTTGTGCCCTAACATGACATCTGCGTAGGGACGCCATATATGGCGTCCGCCGTTTCCCCCGACGCGCAAAATGGGGGAACACGGCGCGCCGAGGGCGTCGCGCCCTACGGCGTGTGCGGATGGGGCAAACGTGGTGCGTGGGCAAACACGGGCGACCGGGGACGGTCGCCCCTACAGGGGTTTGTGCCCTCCCCCGGACACGGCACGCCGTGTCCGGGCGCACAAAATGCGGGAACACGGCGCGATGTGGGCATCGCGCCCTACGGACGGGATAAAAGGAAATGCTCCTCCGCGTACCGCAGCAAGCGCCCCAGGGCCTCTCCCTCTTCCACCGTCTCCACGATCTCGCCCTTTTTGAAAATCACGCACTTTCCGTCGCCTCCGGCCAGGCCCACGTCCGCGGCCCGCGCCTCGCCGGGGCCGTTGACGGCACAGCCCATGACGGCCACGGTGATCGGGGCTTGCACGTTCCCCAGCGCGTCTTCCACGGCGCGGGCCAGGGCCTCCACGTTGATCCGGCAGCGCCCGCAGGCCGGGCAGCTCACCAGCGTCAGGCCGTCCCGGCGCAGGCCGCAGGCCTTCAAAATGGCGATGCCCGCGCGGACCTCCTCGACCGGGTCGGCGGTCAGGCTGACGCGGAGGGTGTCGCCGATGCCGTCGCACAGCAGCGCGCCGATACCCGCGGAGGATTTGACGATCCCCTGATAGCTTGTCCCGGCCTCGGTGACGCCCAGATGCAGGGGCGCGTCGGTCAGCGCCGACAGCCGGCGGTAGGCCGCGATGGTGTCCGGCACGCTATGGGCCTTGACCGACAGGCAGACATCCACAAATCCCAGCGATTTCAGCTGCTCCAGCTGCTCCATCGCGGAGGCGACCATCGCGTCCGCCAGCGGCATGACCTGCAGCTTCTCCGGCGCGACGGAGCCGGCGTTCACGCCGACGCGGATCGGGATGCCCCGCGCCCGGCAGGCGTCGGCCACAGCCCAGAGGCGGTCGATGGAGCCGATGTTGCCGGGGTTGATGCGGATTTTGGCGGCGCCCGCCTCCGCCGCCGCCAGGGCCAGGCGGTAGTCAAAGTGGATATCCGCCACGACGGGCAGCGGGCTTGCGCGGCAGATGTCCCGCAGGGCGTCCGCCGCCTCGGCATCCGGAACGGCTAGGCGCGCGATTTCACATCCGGCCTCGGCCAGCCGCCCGATCTGGGCCAGGGTCGCGGCCTTGTCGCGCGTATCGGTGGTACACATGGACTGCACCGAAACCGGCGCGCCGCCGCCGACGGCGACGCCGCCCGCGTAGATGCGCCTCGAGGGTCTTCTATAAACCGGAGAGCCGCCGGATATCATTGAAGAAGACAAATACCATCAATCCTATCAGCAGAATGAACATCACGCCGTGCAGGGAGCCTTCAATGCGCGCGCTCAGCGGGCGCTTGCGGATTCGGATCAGCCCGAAGGAGATCACGGCCAGCAGGATGCGCCCGCCGTCCAGCGCCGGAACCGGAAGCAGGTTGAATACCGCCAGATTGATGGACAAAAGCGCGGCCAGATTGATCAGGCTGAACAGGGCGTCGCCCGCGGAGCGGCTTTGCTCCAGCGTCTGGCTGACGACGCCGCCCACGCCGACCGGGCCCATCATCTCCGTCGGGGCGGCGCGCCCCGTAATCAGGTCGCCCAGGCTGAGCTGCACGAGCCGTACATAGTCCACCGCGATAAACCAGGCCATTTTCAGGGCGTATGGGAAGGTTACATCGTCGCCGCCCTCGAAATACAGGCCGATGATCCTGCGCCCGTCCTCCACCTCGACGGTGCGCTCGATGCCGGAGACGGTGATCCGCTCCTGGCCGCGCCGCAGGGTCAGCTCATAGGGCGAGCCGGCGCCGCGCTGGAGGAAGAGGTCCAGATTTCTGTAGGAGTAGACAGCGTGCCCGTTGACCTTGACGATCACATCGCCGGCCTGTATTTGGTCCGCGTAAGGGAACCCGTCGGCAAAGCCCGTGATCTCGGTGTTGAATACGCTGTGGCCGACCAGGGACAGGCACAGCACGACCGCCAGCAGCAGTCCCAGCAGCAGATTCATCGCCGCCCCGGCAAACAGCACGGCGCACCGCTGCCAGAGCGGATGGTTGCGGAAATGGCGCGGGTCGTCGCTTTCGTTGTCTTCGCCGAGGTCGCAGAAGCCGCCGACGGGAAACACGCGCAGAGAAAAGGCCGCGCCGACGGGATGGCCGTGTTCGTCCTCGCGCCGTTTGCGCTTATAGAGCGCCGGCCCCATGCCGATGGCAAATTCGCGCACGTCCATCCTGAACCATTTGGCCGCAAAAAAGTGCCCCGCCTCGTGGACGGTCACCATCGCCCCGAAAATCAGAATCAGGATCAGAACGGAGAGAAAGATGTTCAAACGATCACCACTTTTCAGCTTACTGGATATATGGCCCTTGCCTCCCGGTCCGTCGCCAGCAGGTCCTCCAGCGCCGGGTCGCCCTGTAGGAAAACCGCTCAATCACCCGCGCGATGCGCTCCGG
>WRLJ01000220.1 GCA_009777685.1 Oscillospiraceae bacterium
TCGGTTCCCTCTCCCCCTGCCCCACCCCCGGACCCGACCCCGCCTCCGACCCCCGAGCCTACACCAGACCCCACGCCCGAACCAACCCCCGAGCCGACGCCCGAACCCACGCCGGAGCCTCCGCTGGAGCTGATTTTCACCGGCGACGTTCTGCTGGACGACCTGCCGGGGCGGCTGATTGAACGGCACGGGCTGACCGGGCCGATCGACCCGTCGCTGATCGCCGTCCTCGCGGCGGCGGACTGGGTCGGCGTCAATCTGGAGGCCCCCTTTTCTGACCGGGGCCAGCGTTCGCCCGGCAAGGACTACGCCTACCGCGCCGCGCCCTCGTCCGTGGAGCTGCTGGAGAGGATGGGCGTGCGCTACTGCGCGTTTGCCAACAATCACATTCTGGACTACGGCTATGACGCCCTCTATGATACCATCGACCTGCTGACGGACCGGGGCATCGGCTTTTCCGGCGCGGGGGAGAATTTGGACGCGGCTACGCGGCCCGCCCGGTTCCAGCTGGGCGGGCGGGACGTCGCCGTGTTTTCCGCCAACCGCCACATGCCCTATACGTCGTGGTACGCCAAGGAGGACCGCCCCGGCCTGCTGGCGACCTATGACCCGGCGCTGCTGCTGGCCGCCCTGCGCGAGACGGAGGCGGACCTGAAAATCGTCTTCGTCCACTGGGGCATCGAATACAATGACATGCCGGAGGACTACCAGCTTCAGCTGGCCCGCCGCTATATCGACGGGGGCGCGGACATGGTCATCGGCAGTCACCCGCATGTCCCGCAGGGCTTTGAGGTTTACGAGGGCAAGCTGATCGCCTACAGCCTGGGCAACTTTATCTTCCCCAACTCGCGCACGCCCACGCTGGCCCTGCGCGTGACGCTTCAGCCGGACGGCGCGTGGCAGGCGTCGGTGATCCCCGCCCGCATCACCGGCGGGGTGACGCTTCCCTTGCAGGAAGACCGGATCGCGGGCTTTTACGAACACCTGACGGCGATTTCGTTCGGCGTGGAGGTGACCCCGGACGGGGAATTGAAAGCTGAAGCGGGAGAAATGAGAATGGGGGCGGTTCCATGAACATCCAAAACCCGATTCTGCCGGGCTTTTATCCGGACCCGTCGATCTGCCGGGTGGGGGGCGACTACTATTTGGTCACCTCGACGTTCGCGTATTTTCCGGGGGTCCCGATTTTCCACAGCACGGACCTGGGACACTGGCGGCAAATCGGCCACGTTCTGGACCGCCCCTCGCAGCTGCCGCTGGAGGGCTGTGAGACCTCGCGCGGCATCTTCGCGCCGGCCATCCGCTGGCACGACGGCCTGTTCTATATGGTCACCACGAACGTCTCGGGCGGCGGCAATTTCTATGTGACCGCCGAAAAGCCCGAAGGGCCGTGGTCCGAACCGGTCTGGCTGGAGGACGCGGACGGCATTGACCCCACGCTGGTCTTCGACGGCGGCAAGGCGTATTACCTCGGCACGCGCGACCGGCGCGGGGGCGGACGCTATTTCGGCGACAACGAGGTCTGGCTTCAGGAGCTGGACCTGGCGCGGGGCCGGCTGACCGGCGAAAAGCACGCCCTCTGGCACGGCGCGCTGCGCGACGCCGTCTGGGCGGAAGCCCCGCACATCTATCAGCGCGGCGGCTGGTACTACCTGATGATCTCGGAGGGCGGGACGTGCTACCACCACGCTGTGACCGTCGCGCGCAGCCGGACGCTGTTCGGCCCCTATGAGGGCAACCCCGGCAATCCCATCCTGACGCACCGCCATCTGGGCCGCGAATACCCGATTGTCAACGTGGGCCACGGCGACCTCGTGGAGACGCAAAACGGCGGCTGGTACATGGTCCTGCTGGCCTCGCGGCCATACGGCGGGGATTACCGCAATCTGGGGCGCGAGACGTTTCTGGCCTCCGTGACGTGGGGGGACGACTGGCCGCTGGTCAACTACGGCGCCGGGGTGGTACAGGACACAGTCCCCGTCACGGGGCTTCCCGCGTCTCTCGCGGAGCCGCTGAATTTCCGCGACGATTTCGACGGCGGCAAGCTGGGCTTTGCGTGGCTGCATTTGCGCAACCCGCGGGAGTCCGATTACAGCCTGGACGAGCGCAAGGGATGGCTTCGCCTGCGCGCGGCGGAGGGCTGCCTCGGCAGTCTGGACGCGCCGGTCGGCTACTGCTGCGTGCGCCAGCGGCACATGAGCTTCGACGCGGAGACGCGGATGGAGTTTACCCCCCGATCCGACGGCGACCGCGCGGGGCTGGCGGTCTATCAAAGCCACAAATACCATTATATATTCGTATATACCCGCGAGGGCGGGGCCAACCGCCTTCAGCTGCTGAAACGCGAAAACGGAGAGACGGCGGTTCTGGCCGACCGCGTCATGGACACGCCGCCGCTCTGGCTGAAGGTCTCCGCGCGCGGGCAGGACTACGGCTTCCGCTACGCGGCGGAGCCGGGGGCGTATACCGCGCTCTTTGAGGGCGCGGACGGGCGCATCCTCTGCACCGACGCCGCCGGAGGCTTCGTGGGGACGACGGTGGGATTGTATGCCCGCGGAAGCGGCGGGTGCGCGGCGGACTTTGACTGGTTTGCCTACAACGGGGCGGGGGATTAACCCCCGCCCCGCGTTCTTCCTCAGCCCCTCAGCCCCCAGTTTATCTCGTCCGCCCACTCGTCGATCATGCGGCTCTGGTCCTCGGCGTTTCGGACCTTGTCAAAGCGCTGGTCCACGAGCTCCAGCCCGTCGTTTGTGTATAACAGCTCCGTGATTAACAGTCCGGCCTGATGGCTATGCGCGATATACCAGACGTATTGCGCGATCTCCAGCGTGCCCCGCTCGGGATGGAGCCGCAGCGCGCCGATGCTGTCAACAGCGATGGGCACATCGGACAGCAGGCTGCCGTCCTCGTCGTACACGCGCCTCTGAATGAGATAATCATACCACCCGTCCCCTTCATCTCCCACGGCAAAGGTAAAGACATGGCCTGACTCGGGCGCGAACAGCTCGGCCTTGAAGCCCGGTTGCAGACGGCCCCAGGGATTCAACGCGTTCCCGGTCCAATCGTTTCCGGCCGCACCGCTCCCGGCCCGCCCGTAGCCGCCGCGGGGGGAGAACTTTCGCAAAACCCCGTCCTGTAAGCTCAAAACCACAAGATTGTGACTGCCCCAGCCTCCTTGCCCGCCCATACTGGCATAAACGACCAGCTCCTCACGCCCGTCCCCGTCAAAGTCTATCGCCTTCACAAGCGCGGGATGATACGCGGACATACCCAGCCGCTCGGCGTAGTCCGTGCCGCCGAGGGTGAAGTGTACGTAGAGGCCGTTGAAATCCCGCAGGGTTACCTCCTCCCGCACGCCGTCGCCGTCCAGGTCACACCAAACCGGTTCCGCAAACAGGGAATCCAGCGGCGCCTCATCAAAGATATGGCTTGAGGCACGGCCCTCGGCGATGTACCACGCCCCGTCCCAGAACACCAGAACAAGCTCTTCGGTGAGCGCGGACCGGCCGTTGTTCAGCTCCGCCAGGAACACCGTTACCCGCAGACCCCTCTCCGCGTACGTGCTGTAATGAGAGGAGGAGGCCAGCTGTTCAAGGCGCGTGACGGTTACGCCGGACAAAAATCCCGGCGGAGCCGTCCCAAGCTCCCAAATGGTTTCCATCATCGCGTTGGCATCCATTCTCAGCACCGCCGCGTAATAGTCTTCAATGACCTGCCTGCACGCCTCGCGCTCACG
>WRLJ01000221.1 GCA_009777685.1 Oscillospiraceae bacterium
GTGAAAACCTTTCCCCGAAGTTTGCGGATAACCTGCGGGACGCCGAGGTCTGCGTCCCCTACGGTGTGTGCGGCGGGGCAAACGCGGACGGGCAAACGGCGAAAACCCGTTCCCCGAAGTTTGCGGATAACCTGCGGGACGCCGAGGTCTGCGTCCCCTACGGTGTGTGCGGCGGGGCAAACCCGGCGCGATGTGGGCATCGCGCCCTACGGCGTGTGCCCGCCGCACCGCCGTACTTGACACAACGCCCCTGCAAAGGCATAATAGAACTAAAAAAAGGATCAAGGAGGCTTCATCCCATGACAAAGGATCAGGCGTTATCCCTGCTGGCCGGGAAAATCGAGGCCGGGCGCGCGCTGGACATGGCAAGCGCGCTGATGTACTGGGACGCCGTCACGCTGGGCGTGCCGGAACAATCCCTGTCCGCGCGGGGCGCGGCGGCCGGCTGGCTGGAGGGCGAGTCGTTCCGGCGCTTTATCGCCCCGGACACCCTGGAGGCCGTTGAAACCCTGGAGGCCCTTTCGGACGGCCTGAGCGAACGCGAACGCGCGATGGTGCGCGAAATGGGCCGCGCCTACCGCAAGGCCAAGGCGGTCCCGCCGGAGGAAATGCAGCAGTTCGGCGCGCTGGTCGCGCAGGCCGAGCCGGTTTGGGAAAAAGCGCGGGAAACTGACGATTTTGCGCTGATTCAGCCGTATTATGAGAAGATTTTCGATTTCAAGCGCCGCCTGTGCTACTGGTACGGCTATCAAAAGCACCCCTACGACGCGCTGCTCGACGATTACGAGAAGGGCGCGGACGTGGAAATGCTCGACGGCTTTTTTGCCCTGCTGCGCGAACGGATATCCCCGCTGGTCAAGATGATCGGCGCGAGCGGCCAAAAGCCGAGGGAGATTGCGGGAACCTTTCCCCTGGACAAGCAGCGGGAGCTGACGCCGTGGCTGTGCGCGTTCGTGGGCTACGACACGGCGCGCGGCAAGGTCGGCGAGGTGCAGCATCCCTTCTGTCTCACCGCCAGCCGCCACGACGTGCGCATCACGACGAAATACCATGCCGGCGACTTGCTGTCCTCGCTGTATTCGGTGATCCACGAGTGCGGCCACGCGCTGTATGAGCAGAACATGGACGAGGAGCTGGAGGGCTATGGGCTGGCCGAATGCGCCTCTATGGGGGTACACGAAAGCCAGTCGCGCCTGTATGAGAACATGATTGGCCGCAGCCGCCCCTTTGCCGGGATTCTGCTGCCCAAGCTGCGGGAGCTGTTCGGCGGCTTTGCCGATTGGGACGAGGACGCCCTGTACCGCGCCGTCAACATCGCTCGCCCGTCGCTGATCCGCATCGAGGCCGACGAGCTGACCTATTGCTTGCATATCATCGTGCGCTACGAGCTGGAAAAGGATATCCTGACCGGCGCGGCCCAGGTCAAGGACCTGCCCGGACTCTGGGCGGACAAATACGAGGAGCTGCTGGGGCTCCGCCCGCCCAGCGCCGCGAAGGGCGTCCTCCAGGACGTCCACTGGAGCGGGGGCATGGTGGGCTATTTCCCATCCTATGCCGTCGGCAACGCCTACGGGGCGCAGCTGATGCACGCCATGCGCAAGACCGTCGACGTGGACGGCGCGGCCGGGCGCGGCGACCTGTCGCCCGTCAACGCATGGCTGCGCGAGAACGTGCATCGGCACGGCGCGATGAACGAGCCGGAGGAGCTGCTGCGCCGCGCCACCGGCGAGGCGTTCAATCCCTCGTACTACGCGGACTATCTGAGCGAAAAATTTACCGCCCTGTACCGTTAGCACAACCCAGCATCTAAAACATGACCTCTATGTAGGGACGCCATATATGGCGTCCGCGGACGGCCGGGACGGCCGCCCCTGCAACCCGGCGTAAACCTTTAGATGCTGCGGTGTACTAGGCAAACGCGGGCCTCCGCCCCGTCCGGAAATCACAACGGTCCCCCCGCGCCGTCGGCGCGGGGGGACCGTTTATGCCCGGCTGAAGCGGCCGCCTACCCGCAGTTCCCCTTCACCCTTCCGCGCACCTCCGTCATCTTTACGTCCTTGCACCGCTCGCAGCGGAATTGAGGGTTTTTATCCTGCTTCCGGTTGTATCCCATCCATTCGGCAATGCGATAGCCCCTGCCTCCGGCACCGCAATCGGAGCATGTAACGTCGTCTTTGATTTCCCATAAGGGATTGGCGGACAAGCTGCGGAAAATGAATCTGTCCACCCAGAAGAAGATCAGTCCCCCGGCCAGATTGGCGACAACCGTCGCCAAAATCGTGTCCATATCGCTCAGCACGATCAGGACAAGGGCCAGAATGGGGGTGCTCAGCTGCCAGCGGAGAAGATACAGCGCGTATTTCCTCACCATGTCCGCACGCTCCCGTCATTCACCGTTTAAGATTTGCCGCACCGCCAGCACCAGAAACATATAATGCGAGGAACCGCCCCCCAGCACATATTCCGTCTGCTGCCACAGATACGGGAACACCAAAAGCTCGGGGAAATCGGGGCGGATCAGCGCCGTGCCCGAGACGACCCCGCCGGGGATATACGACCAGTCGGCGCGGTTCAGCCCATAGCCGACCGTGACGGACTTGGCGCCGACGCCCGAGGCAAACGACAGACTATCCGCCCCCGGATGACAGCCCAGGATAAAATTCAGCGCGTTGAAGACCATCTCCGGCCCGAAAATATCGGGATACGCCCTGTGCAGGAAATAATAGCGGTACGCCATCCGCTGTATCTCCCAGCCCGCCCCCCATATATGCGGGCGGTACGGCACCCCGTAGGGCGTTTCGGCGGCTAGCCGCTCCAGCCGGTCCTTCAGCGCCGGCAGCGCGCCCCGGACGGCCCCGGTGAACCCCGCGTCGGCGATCATTTTTTCGGCCCGCCCGACAATCCAGCCCGTCTCGTCTATCGCGCCGGCGATAAATTCGGTTTCCGAGAGCAGAAAATCTTTATATTTCTTCTCCCCCGTGGTCAACAGCAGCTCCGCGGCGGCGTGGATTTTGGCCGCTCTGGCGGTACCGCTCCCGTCCGTAACGTCAAAAATCTCACGGGCGGCCTGTAACGCCTGATCGCCCAGGGTATCGTTAAAGCCCCTCATCGCGCGGGACGCGGCGGCCAGATGAGCGGCCACCGTCAATTCGCGCGGCGGGTTGTTTTCGGTGAAGACCCAGCGGTCATCGGCATTGCCCCGGACGCCGTCCGTTATGGCCGCGCTGTCGCCGAGGAGAACATACTGCCGCAGGCCGTTCTCAATAACGCCGCGGTAAAGCCGCCCCAGCGCGCGGTACGCGCCCACCACCGACAGAAGGCCGTGTTCGATCTGCTGTAAAATGTCGTTTTTCCCGTCGGGCTGGTGAATTTCGACGATTTGCGTTTGCTGGTCGATGGAGGTCGCGTCGTAATCCACGCCAAAGGCTTCATAGGCCATCGTCAGGACATAGCATTCCCCGGACTGGGACTCCACGCGAAGGTCATAATCGCCCGCGTCGTGCCAGCCGCCCGCGTTCAGCCCCGGGACCGCGTCGCCCGGCTTGTAGGGAGTCAGCGTGGAGGGACCCTGCACATATCCGTCAAAGTGATTGCAATTGACCGGAGCCATGCGCGCGTCGTCGGCATGGCACAGGCCGTGCCATACGCGGTATTTTTCGTTGACCCGAATGTGGCACATTTGCACGGGAAGGAAATATTCCAGCACCGGCTGCCACACGCCGCG
>WRLJ01000222.1 GCA_009777685.1 Oscillospiraceae bacterium
GGAGACCTCCCCCGGAAATGCCTGAACACCACCCAAACCCACAGCCGCACGGGCAAACGGTGAAAACCCGTTCCCCGAAGTTTGCGGATAACCCTGCGGGACGCGGAGGGCCGCGTCCCCTACGGTCTGTGCGGTGGGGCAAACAGCCGCACGGGCAAACGGTAAAAACCCTTTCCCCCAAGAGTTTGCAGATAACCTGCGGGACGCCGAGGTCTGCGTCCCCTACGGCCTGTGCGGCGAGGCAAACGCATAAAAACAAAACGGACAGCCGCGCAGGGCCGTCCGCGATGTTTTTATGCGTTTCCCCCATTCCCCAGCCATTCCTCCCAATACTGCTCCAGCTCCTCCTCGTCCTGCCGTTCCAGCGTCTTTTCACCGCCCAGCGATTCCAGATGGTGCGTAAACTCGTGCAGCAGTGTGCGGCGCAGCTCCCCGCGCCAGAAGGAGGCGGACTCGCGGGGGTAGAGGGCGGCGAAGGAGCCGTAGTAAATCTCAATGGAGCGGCCCGTGTGGTCGTGGCGGTATACGCCCATTGTATACAGCCCGCCGGGCAAATCATCGCGGCGGCAGACCTCGCGCGCGAGCAGAATGCCGCCGTTGAGTTCCCTGAAAAACTCCGCGGGGAGGCTGTCGGCGATCTCGTCCAGCACCGCCCCGGCTTCCTCAAAGGAGATCATACCCTTGCGATGCCGGAGGCGCGGGCGGCTTCGGCGACGGCTTTTGCGACGGCGGGCCCGACGCGCGGGTCAAAGGCGGCGGGCAGGATATAGTCCGCTTGCAGTTCCCCGTCCGCGACCAGTGCCGCGACGGCGCGGGCGGCGGCCAGCTTCATGGCGTCGTTGATATCCGACGCCCGAACGTCCAGCGCGCCGCGGAAAATGCCGGGGAAGGCGAGGACGTTGTTGATCTGGTTGGGAAAATCCGAGCGCCCGGTCCCGACGACGGCGGCCCCGGCGGCCAGCGCGGCGTCGGGGTAGATCTCGGGCACGGGGTTGGACATGGCAAAGATAATCGGGCCGGGGTTCATCGAGCGCACCATGGCCGCGTCCACCGTATCGGGCGCGGACAGGCCGATAAACACATCGGCTCCGGCGATGACCTCCCGCAGGGAGCCGCGGGCTTTGCCGGGGTTTGTCTCGCGGGCGATTCTGTCCTTCTCGCCGCCGAGACGGTCCCGGCCCTCATAGATCGCGCCCCGGGTGTCGCACAGAATCACATCGCGCAGTCCCAGGCTCATCAGCAGGCGCGTGACGGCGATGCCCGCCGCGCCGGAGCCGTTGACCACGACGCGGATGTTTTCCAGCGCGCGCCCCGTCAGGCGCAGGGCGTTGAGCATCGCCGCGGCGGTGACGACGGCGGTCCCGTGCTGGTCGTCGTGGAAAATGGGGATGTCACAGCAGGCCTTCAGCCGCCGCTCGATCTCGAAGCAGCGCGGCGCGCTGATGTCCTCCAGATTGATGCCGCCGAAGCTGCCGGCCAGCAGGCGCACCGTATTCACAATCTCGTCCGCGTCCTTGGAGCGGATGCACAGCGGAAAGGCGTCCACGTCCCCGAAGACCTTGAACAGCACGCACTTGCCCTCCATGACGGGCATCCCGGCCTCCGGGCCGATATCGCCCAGGCCCAGCACGGCCGTGCCGTCCGTGACGACGGCCACGAGGTTCCAGCGCCGGGTCAGGGCATAGCTCTGGCTGAGGTCCTTCGATATCGCCAGGCACGGCTCGGCGACGCCGGGGGTATAGGCGACGGTGAGGTCCTCGCGGCTCTGCGCGGGGACGCGGCTGACGACCTCGATTTTCCCGCCCCATTGGCGGTGCCTGTCCATCGCAAGCTGTTTGATGTCCATTGACGGTTCCTTTCGCGCCCTTATACGCTGCGGCTGAGGATCACGGCGGTTTCGTACATGGAATCCTGCAAGCCGCGCTTCATCTCCAGCGCCTCATAGATGTCGAAATCTTGCAGGCTTCCGTCAAGGATGCCGACGACGCGGTTGGTTTTGCCCTCTATCAGCACGTCTACGGCGTGCTTGCCCATGCGCGAGGCCGTGACGCGGTCCCGCACGGTCGGCGCGCCGCCGCGCTGGATGTGACCCAAAACGGTGATGCGCGGCTCCATGCCTGTATGCTCCTTGATCTGCGCGGCGACGTCGATGGCGTTTCCGGCGCCCTCCGCGACGATGATGATGAAGTGCGAGTGCCCGCGGTTCCGGGTGCAATAAATTTTTTCCAAAACGTCCTGCCGGAAATCATACGGGCGCTCCGGGACCAGGATGGCGTTGGCGCCCACGGCGATGCCGACATAGACCGCCAGATGCCCGGAGCGGTGGCCCATGACCTCGACGATGGAGCAGCGCTCGTGGCTCTGCATGGTGTCGCGCAGCTTGTCGATGGCGTCGGCGGCGGTGTTGCAGGCGGTGTCAAAGCCGATGGAATAGTTGGTGCAGGCGATGTCGTTGTCGATGGTGGCGGGCACGCCGCAGGTCAGCACCCCGGCGTGGGACAGGTCGCGCAGACCGCGGAAGGTGCCGTCGCCGCCGATGGCGACGATGCCGTCGATGCCCCGGTATTTGCAGGTATCGCGGGCTTTGGCGATTCCCTCCGGCGAGTTGAACTCGGGACACCGCGCCGTATAGAGGATGGTTCCGCCCCGTCCGGTAAGACCGCCCACCGAACTCTGGGACAGCTGGATGATGTCGCCGTTGATCAGGCCGTTGTAGCCGCGCCGGATGCCCAGAACCTCAAGGTTGTTGTAATAGGCCGAGCGCACAATGGAACGGATCGCCGCGTTCATCCCCGGCGCGTCGCCGCCGCTGGTCAGGATGCCGATTCGCTTGATGGGCATAGTGCAACCTCCTAATTTTGACGTTTATTTTGACTTCTTATCCGCATATATCCATCCTAACACAGAATCACCTGTCCCGCAAGACGACATTTTCATCCCCCAGCGTCTGACACAGCGATACCAGCAGACGCTCCTCAAGGCGGCAGGAGCCGCCGAAGCGTTTTTTCGTGTCCTCACAGTACAGAATCACCGGGACCTCGCCGGGGAACAGCCGCAGGCACCGCAGGACGGTGTCCGTCTGCGGGCCGCCTTCGGCGGGGAGACGGAGAAAGAGCTTTTGGGACGGCGGCGGGCCGAGGGGTTTGAGGGTATTGAGGTCGATGATTTCATCGACAAGGATCTGCGGGTCCTTTTCATCGCGCAGGCTGAGCTTTCCGGTGACGGCGACGATGCTGTCGTTGCGGATCAGCGGGCCGGCGCGGGTCAGCACGCCGGGAAACAGCAGCAGCTCCACGGATTCGGTCTTGTCTTCCAGCGAAGCGTAGGCCATCAGCCCGCCGTTCCGGGTGGTCTTGGTCTTGACGCCGTGGAGGAAGCCCGCCACGCGGACCGTTTCGCCGTCGGGATAGCGGTTCTCGCCGTCGGCCTTGACGCGCCGGATGGGGGTCGCGCGCGTCAAGCGCAGCTCACGCTCGTAGGCGTCCAGAGGATGTCCCGACAGGTGCATCCCGATGATTTCGCGCTCCATGCGCAGCAGTTCGCCCAGCTCATATTCCTCCGCCTCCGGCAGAGGCGCCGTAGAGGCGGGGGAACGGGTGCCGAACAGGCTGGCCTGCCCGCTCATGGTCGTTTTCGCCGCCTGGGCGGCGCCGTCCATCATCCGTTCGCAGACCAGCGCCAGACGGCGGCGGTTGACGCCCAGCGAATCGAACGCGCCGC
>WRLJ01000223.1 GCA_009777685.1 Oscillospiraceae bacterium
ATTTCCCCCATGCCCTGTAGGGTCGTGCTGTGTGCGTCCTCCCGTTTCCCAAAACATCCGCCGTTTCCCAAAACGTCCGCCATTTCCCGGGCCGGGTGCGTTGGGGACGTTTTGCGGGACGCGGAGTGTGGGCGTCCCCTACGACCGTCATTGCGGGCTTGCCCCGCAATCTCCCGGGGAATCGTTAATCTGGGGGGATTGCGGGTCAAGCCCGCAATGACGAAAACAGGGGTTTCCGCCCCGCCCTGCGTAGTGCGCGATACGGGCAAAGGTAATGCTCTTGCCCTGCCTGTAATCGGCTCGGCTTGACAGGGCGGCGGTCTCTGTGCTACAATACAGGCAATTCTCCGGAAAGGGAGGTGAGAGGCATGAATATCACGGGGTTTGCGAGCGGCGGTGAGGCGTTCGTCAGCTGTGAGTGCGTCAAGGGCTTTGCGTACAAAAACGCGGCAATAGGGGCGAAGTGCGCCCTTTTGCCGGTTATTTGCGCTGATTTCGGGCTTTCACGGGATATTCGCGCCCGTTTTCAGCCGCATAGGATGCCTCCCGCCTCGACGCCGCCCGTCCTGATGTAACAGGCCGGCTTATGCGCTGAGACGCCCGGGCATCCCGCCGGATGCCCGGGCCTTATTGTGCCCGCATTCCTCAGATCATTGACAAAGGAGCTGTTCCGTATGGTAAACAAATACGTTCAAACCGCCCGGCTGTCCGCGCTGGGACAGACAAACGGCGGCATCCTCTATCTCCTGCCCGACATTCTGCTGAAAATCTTCACGCTGATTCCGCTGATTTTCCTGTGGCGGGCGGTGATGTCCTCCGGCGCGGAGGCCGGCATGACCCTGGAGCAAATGGTAGCTTACACCTACATCAGCGCCCTGCTGTCCGATATGCTGGTCGTCCAAACCGCCGCGTCGGGCTGGCTGTCCGAGGGGGTCCTCTTGCGGCTGTATAACCGCCCGCTTTCGGTGCTGGGACAGCTGGCCGCGCAGACCGCCGGGGGATGGACCCCGATGCTTTTGCTGTTTTCCCTGCCGATGGCCCTGCTCGCGCCGCTGTTCGGGGTGAGCCTGGTCCCCGCCTCGCCCGCGTTCTTTTTGAGCTTGTCTCTGTGTATCTCGCTGGGCTTTGCCGTGGACTTCCTGTTCGCCTGCCTGTCCATCAAACTGCGGAACATGAACTGGCTGGTCGGGCGCATCCGGCTGGCCATCGCGCTGCTGCTGTCCGGCACGCTGATCCCGATCCGGCTGCTGCCGTTCGGGCTGGCCGAAATCATGAAGTATCAGCCGTTTGCCAGCCTGGGCGGGGCCCCGCTGTCCATCTTTACCGGCACGGCGGACATCGGCGGGACGCTCCTGCTGCAAGCCGGCTGGAATCTGCTTCTGTGGCCGGCCGCCCTGCTGATCTGGAAACAATCACAGGAGGGAATGGTGAGCTATGGCGGATAGAATCACGCTCAAACGAATCCTAAGACTTTGGGGCATCTCCGCGCGCCTGGACCTGGCGTGGCTGCTGCGCGATACCAAATACGCCATTGCCGGAATCTGCGCCGACATCATCTCCAACCTCTCGACGGTATCCGGCGTATTTCTGATCGCGGCGCGCTTTGGCGGCATCGGCGGCATGAGCGCCGACGAGGTGCTGTTTATGATGGCGTATTCCACGCTGGTCACGGGCATTTTTATCTTGTTCGGCTCCGGCAACAACATCCACATCAGCCGGATCATCGGCCGGGGCCAGCTGGAGCATCTGTTCATCCAGCCGCTTCCGCTCGGCGTACAGCTGCTGACCAGCGGCTTTGCGCCCTTTACCGGCGGGAGCAACTGCGTCGCGGGCGTTGTCCTGATGGCCGTCGCGGTCAGCCGGCTGGGGCTTGCGGTCACGTTCGGCTGGGTCGTTTCTCTGATCGCGTACCTGCTGGCCACGATGACGATCATCGCCGCGCGCTCGTACCTGCTCTCCACTCTGGCGTTCTACGCGCCCGCCGCCGCGGAGGAAATCTCCTGGACGGCCATTGACGGCACGTGGTTTATGAGCACGTTCCCGCTGTCGGGGATGCCGCTGTTTATCCAAATTCCGCTGCTGACGGTCCTGCCGGAGGGCCTGATGGCGTGGTTCCCCTCGCTGTCCCTGCTGGGCCGGCCGCCGCTGGGCCTGACGGGGGCGTATCCGATGGTGTTTGCCCTGCTGATCGCGGCGGCGGCCGGCTATATATTCAGGAAAGGATTGAAGCATTATGTCACGAAAGGGTCAAACCGCTATGTTCCCTACGGATTCCGCCGTTAGCCTGCGCGGCGTCACCAAAACCTTTGAGCAGTGGCAGCGGGACAACACCGGGAAGGGGCTTCTCAAAAACCTGCTCAAGCCCGAAAAGCGCGTCGTCACCGCGCTGGACGATGTATCATTTGAAATTGGGAGGGGCGAGTTTGCCGCCTATGCCGGGCCGAACGGCGCGGGGAAAAGCACGACGATGAAGCTGCTGGCGGGGATGCTGCTGCCGTCCTCCGGCGAAATATCGGCGCTGGGCCTGTCTCCCCAAAAGCGCCGCCGCGCGCTGATGCGGCGGCTGGGCGTGCTGTTCGGCAACCGCACGGAGCTGTGGTGGGACCATCCGGTCATCCAGAGCTTTGCGTGGAAAAAAGCCGTCTGGGATATCCCGGACGGGCAGTACCGCGAAAATCTGGCGATGGTGACGGAACTGCTGGACCTCGGCGATTTGCTGAAAACCTTTGCCCGCGAGCTGAGCCTGGGCCAGCGTATGAGGGCCGATCTGGCCATGCTGCTGCTGCACTCGCCGGAGCTGATTCTGCTCGACGAGCCGACGCTGGGGCTGGACGTCGTGGCCAAGCGGCAGATGATCCGCTTCCTCCGCCAGCTCAACGAGCGGGAGGGCACAACCATCGTCGTCACCAGCCACGACATGGACGACCTGGAGGAGATGGCGCGGCGCATCCTGCTGATTTCCCACGGCAAAATCGCCTTTGACGGGGATTTTGCCGCCCTGCGGGAGGAGCTGGGCTGTACCAAAACGGCCATCGTCCATTTTCAGGACGGGACGCGCAGGGAGATTGCCTATCAGGAGACAAAGCGCGTACTGCGCGAGATCGCGGAGCTGGACGGCGTGGCCGATGTGCGGTTTACGCAAACCTCGCTGGAGGAGGGGCTGGCGAATTTGTTCGCCCGGTGGAAGGAGCGGGGCCGATAGGCCGGACCGGAGGGACGCTTTCCTCTTGCGCATTCCTCCGGTTTTCGGTACAATAAAGGCACTTCACTCTGAAAGGACCGCTTACGCCATGCGATTTGCCCGAAAACTTGACGCCTTCGCGCCGTCCGTGTTTGTGCGCCTGGAGCAGGCCCGCGAGGCGGCGCGCGCGGCCGGACACGAGGTGATCGACCTGTCCGTCGGGACGCCGGATTTCCCGCCGGCCCCGCACATCCGCCGCGTTCTGGCGGAATGCGCGGAGGAGACGCGCATGTACCGCTACGCCATTCAGGACGAACCGGACCTGATCGACGCGGCGGTCGGCTGGTACCGCCGCCGCTACGGCGTGTCGCTGGAGCGCGGTCAGATTTGCGGGCTGACCGGCTCGCAGGACGGGCTGGCGCATCTGCCGCTGGCGCTGATGGATCCCGGCGATACCGCTCTGCTGCCCGACCCGGGCTATCCGATGTTTCACACCGGCGTCCGCCTGGCCTGCGGCCCGACGTAT
>WRLJ01000224.1 GCA_009777685.1 Oscillospiraceae bacterium
GCCAGCTTCAGGCAAAACGCGGCCAGCACGATTCCCAGCGCGGCGCAAAGCCGCGCGAGACGGGCGTTTGTCTGCCCCTCGGGGGAAGGGCTTCTCTGCGGCGTCGGGCGCCGCCGCCGTATGGGACGGTGCGATCCGGTCATAAGTATCCGCCTCCTTGCCGTTGTCAGTGTATGCCCGGACAGGGGCATTGAGAATGAGGACAGGCAAAACCGCTGCATATTCTTTTCAAATCCGCAAACACTATGCCCAACAAAAGCCATATATGGTATTCAAAGGAGGACATTCCCATGAAACGCAAATCCCTGATTCTTGCCCTTGCCCTTCTGCTCTCTCTCTCGCCGGTCACGCGCGCCGTAGAGGAGGACGGCTCCTTCGGGGTGATGATCCCCGTGTTTTCAGCCGCCGCGGAGCTGGAGGAAACGCAGATGGACGCCATCAGCGTGTTCGCCTCCGCCAGCGGGACGGTGGTGTTTACCCGGGAGGACTTTACCTCCCGCCTGACGGGGGGAGACGATCTGCTGGGCGTGATTATCACGGCGATGCCGTCCTCCGGGCGGCTTGATCTGGACGGCCGCCCGCTGCTGCCCGGCGAGGCGGTCCCGATTGGCAGCATTGACAGGCTGAGCTATATCCCCTCCGGCGTGTCGCCGCCGACCGTCAGCTTTCAGTTCCTGCCGGTGATGAACGGGGGAATCTGGAAAACGCCGGTCAGCGTGAACATGCGCGTCCGAGAAGGGGAGAACCGCCCGCCCGTCGCCGAGAACATCCGCGTGACGACCTATAGGAACGTTCCCGTCAAGGGCTATTTGAGAGCCCGAGACCCGGACGGGGACGCCGTCGTCTATAAAATCATGTCCAAGCCCAGGCGCGGCGACATCACGCTGGGCGAGGGCGGAGAGTTCACCTACACGCCGTTTAAGGACAAGACCGGCAAGGACACCGTGACCTATGTTGTGGCGGACTCCTTCGGCAACCTTTCTCCCGAGGCTACGATTAGCGTCCAGATCGAAAAATCTCAGGTGAAAACCACCTATTCGGATATGGAGGGCCACCCCGCCGCTTACGCGGCCATCCGTCTGATCGAGGAGGACATTTTCATCGGCGAGCAGGTGTGCGGCGAGTTCCGCTTTGACCCCGACGCCCTGGTTACGCGCGGCGACTTTATTGCTATGGCGCTCCGCGCGGTGCGCGCGGAGGTGCGCCCGTCCGCCGTTACGGGCTTTGCCGACGACGCCGATATCCCCGCCCGTCTCAAGCCCTACGCGCAGGCCGCGCTGAAGGCCGGAATCATCTCCGGCGCGGAGAGTCCGGACGGGCGAAAATCCTTCCTGGCGGACCGGGCCATTTCCCTGTCCGAGGCCGCCGTGATCCTGAACAACGCCATCCAGATCGCGGACGTACACGTTGAAACGGCCGGGGAGGCCGTGCCTGTCTGGGCCGCCCAGGCCGCCACGAATCTCGACGCGGCGGGGGTGCTGCCCGGCAACCTGACCGCCGGCCTGTGGTCCGCGCCCCTGACCCGCGCCGACGCCGCGCAGCTGCTGACCCGCGCCATCAACGCGGCGCGGGACGGAAAGGGAAATCACGGCCTGCTGAGCTGGGTGTTCGGCTGGTGAGTTGAGAGAAGATGGCGGCAAAAAACACCCCCCGGCGCGATACACGCCGGGGGGTGTGTGCCGTGGGGGCGGAAACAGGGGTTTTCGTGTCATTGCGGGCTTGCCCCGCAATCTCCCGGGGGATCGCGAATCTGGGGGGATTGCGGGTCAAGCCCGCAATGACGGTTGTAGGGGACGCGGCCCTCCGCGTCCCGCAAAGCCTCCCCGACCCACACGCGCGGGGAAACCACGGCGCGCCGAGGTCGTCGCGCCCTACGAACCTGCCCGCGTCAGCACGGCGGTAGACGTCTCTCCGTCCCAGTTGGGATTCAGATTCAAAGCACGGGCAATATCACCCAAACCCAGAATCGTGCTGCCGTCAATGCCGAACACCGCGGCGTTGATCTCCGTGCCGTTCAGGAAGACCTTGACGTCGGGACGTGATGTAGCGGGTACATCGTCAGTTGGCAAGGGGTCCACCGACGGGGTGAGGTTGGTGGGGCGGGTGCTGTCCAGACGGACGGCGGGGACGGAAGCATCCCATTCGGCGTGAACGTCCAGAGCGACAGCCAGGTCCCGCAGCTTTAGATAGATATTGCCGTCAATGCCGAATACCGCTACCGGAATCTTCTCCCCGTCCAGGGTGACGCCTACGTTGGGGTACGGCGTGGCGATGGGCGTTGCGGGGGGCGGAGGCGTTGTTTCGCCCCTTGCGGCTAAGATAATCTCACGCAACCCGGGGATTTCGATGTCAACCGTATGCCATGCGGGGCCATCTTCACCGGGACCATCATATCCGTAGGAGAATGTGCCTTTATTCAAATATTCATCCGCCATACTGGGTGTTAAAGCGATGTACCATACGCTATACCATGGTTCAAAAATCCAGCCGCTCTCTGATTCAAGTTCAAAGAGGCTCTGGCGATGTTGAACACCTATTTGAGAATAACGAGTTGCGGTTAGCTCTGTTCCAGAGATATAATCCCCTTCAATTGCGATTTCAAACATAGGACTCTCAAGCCATGTCCAAGAAACAATTTTCTCGCCTTGGATGTATTCGGGGAAGGTCATAGTGGATTTTACCAATTCGTTTTCGCTTTCAAGTAAGTAGACCGACAGTGTCGTTGGCGTTGAGCCTATACCCGGAATCAAAAACTCGTCTGTCTCCCCATAAAAAGGTGTCATTTCAAGTTTGAGCCCATCCCATTCCATTTCCAAAACAGATTTTTCCAGCGCCAATGCCGTTCCCGCGCCGAACATTCCAATGCCGATGATGAGTGCGACCGCCATACAGACGCTCAATACCCTTTTGAATTGCTTGCCCTTGATAATCATGCTCTTTTACTCTCCCTTACAATTTTGATACCCCTATGGGGCATATTAAGGACAGTATAGCACAACCGAAAACAGATTGCAAGCATTATTTGATTGCTGAATATTCCGTGCTGCATATCCCGTGCGTTGTTGAATGTAGCAGAGCAAGTGCCTTTTGAATTACAATAAGACACGGAGGTGACGCACATGGCCGAGTTTTACATTAAGTCTGAAGATGCGGCGGTTAATAAGACCATCAGAATGAAAAGGTCTATGATTGACGAGATTACAGCCCTCGCGGGGAAACATGATTTATCATTTAACGCTCTCGTGGTGCAGATGTGCGAATTTGCCTTGCAGAATCACCCCGACAAGGGCAAGGCCGAACCCGTTAAGAAAAACAACGCTTGACAGCGCGTCAAGCGTTTTCTGTACCCTTGCCCGCGCCGGCGGAGTATTATCTGTCAAACGACGGGTTGTACATGTAATAGTTTTTCGGGTCCAGCTTTTCGGCGGCGATTTCAAGCCCCTCGCCGAAGCGCTGGTAATGTATAACCTCCCGCTGACGCAGAAAGCGTATCGGGTCGATAACGTCGGGGTCGTCGCTCAGGCGCAGTATATTGTCATAGGTCGTGCGCGCCTTCTGCTCCGCCGCTAAGTTTTCATGCAAATCGGTCAGCACGTCGCCTTTCGACGCGAACGTCGAGGCCGAATACGGGACTCCCGACGCTGCCACGGTGTATATGCCCGTGGTGTGGTCTACAAAATAAGCGTCGAAGCCGCCCGCCTTT
>WRLJ01000225.1 GCA_009777685.1 Oscillospiraceae bacterium
CGATATCCCGATATCCGCCCGCGCCAGCACCGGCGCGTAGTTGACACCGTCGCCCATGAACGCCAGCTTGCCCCCGGGGCGTCTGGAGGCGTAAAGCCGCTCCAGCTGTTCAACCTTTTCGTGCGGCAGCAGACGCGCGTGAACCTCGTCCAGCCCCAACTCCCGCGCGACCCGTTCGGCGGCGGCCGGAGCGTCGCCCGTCAGCATAACGGTTTGGCGGACGCCCGCCGCCTTCAGCCCGAGTATCGCGGCGCGGCTGTCGGGCTTGACCTCGTCGGAGATCAGGATACATCCGGCATACCGGCCGCCCGCCGCGACATAGACCGCCGTTCCGGTCTCTCCGGCGCCGGGGATGGATATCCCCGCGCCCTCCATCAGCTTTTGATTTCCGGCCAGCACCCGCTCGCCGTCCAGCGTGACGCGGACGCCCTGACCCGCGATTTCCTCATAGTCTTCGGGAATCTCTTCCTTCATGGCTTTTCCGTGTGCCCTGCGGACCGACAGGGCGATGGGGTGATGGGAGCCGCTTTCGGCGCGGGCGGCCATCTCCAGCACCCGCTCTTCGGTATACCCGGCGGCGGCGCGGACCTCCGTGACCTCGAAGACGCCCGCGGTCAGCGTCCCCGTCTTGTCAAACACGACGATATCCAGGCGGTTCAGGGCGTCCAGATAATTGCCGCCCTTGACCAGGATTCCCCGGCGCGAGGCGCCGCCGATCCCGCCGAAAAAGCTGAGGGGAATCGACACGACCAGCGCGCAGGGGCAGGAGATGACCAGAAAGACCAGCGCCCGGCGAACCCATATATCCCACTGGCCGCCCGCCAGCAGCGGCGGCAGCACCGCCAGCAGCAGGGCCAGCCCCACCACGGCGGGCGTGTAATACCGCGCAAAGGCCGTGATAAAATGTTCCGCCGGGGCCTTCTTGGCACTCGCGTGTTCCACCAGATCGAGGATTTTCGCCACGGTGGATTCCCCATAGGCCTTGGTGACCTCGACCGTCAGCAGGCCGTTTTGATTGATACAGCCGGAGAACACCGAATCCCCCGGTCCCACGGCGCGCGGCAGCGGCTCCCCGGTCAGGGGGCCGGTATCCAGAAAGCCCGCGCCCTCGATCACGATCCCGTCCAGCGGAACCTTCCCGCCGGGCTTGACCACAATCTGCTCCCCGACCCGGACCGTATCGGGCGGGACGCTATGGAGCCCGCCGTCCCGTTTCACGTCCGCGCTGTCCGGGCGCAAATCCATCAGCCCGGCGATCGACTTGCGGGACCGCCGGACAGCCAGACCCTGAAAATACTCGCCGATCTGGTAGAACAGCATCACCGACGCCGCCTCCGGAAACTCCCCGAGGGCAAACGCGCCCATCGTCGCCGCGCTCATCAGAAAATGCTCGTCAAAGATTTTCCCTTTGGCTATATTCCGCACGGCCCGCCAGACCACGTCCCAGCCCAGAACGGCGTAGCCGGCCAGAAACAGCGCGGCGGAGGCATACGCGCCGCCGGCCGGCCAGAGCCGCGCCGCCAGACCCGCCGCCAGCAGCAGCGCGCCCGCGGCCAGCCGCAAAACGGCCCGCTTCCCCTCCCCGCCGTCATGGGAATGCCCGTGGGCCTCACAGGCGCAAACGGCGCCGGCCGGCTCTTGCCGGCGGTACTCGTTGTCCATGATTTCCGCCTCCTGTTATATGTATGGTTGTTCACCTGTTCAACTATATGCGCAAAAAAATCAATCATGCCGGATATGCTCAAAGCCCTTTTCAAAAATATCCTTGACGTGGTCGTCGGCGAGAGAATAGTACACGACCTTGCCCTGTTTCTGAAACCTGACGAGGTTGGACAGCCGCAGGGACTTCAGCTGATGGGAAATGGCCGACTTGGTCATGTTCAGCAGCACCGCCAGATCGCAGACGCACATCTCATGGCAGTGCAGCGCCCACAGAATCCTAACCCGCGTAGGGTCCGAGAAGGCCTTGTACAGATCGGCAAGGCGCAGAAAATCCCCGGCGGGCGGCATCATTCCGCCGACCTCGCGGACAATGTCTTCATGGATCATCTCACAGTCGCATTGAACCGCCGCCTTCACGGGACGTTTGATCATGCGAAGCCCCTCCTACACCGCAACATCTAAAGGTTTACGCCGGTTGTAGGGGCGACCGTCCCGGTCGTCCGCGGACGCCATATATGGCGTCCCTACACATACGTCATGTTTTAGATGACGCGGCGTACTCCCCTAACAGTTGATTGCCTGCTCAACTGTTAGTATACACCCCAGCCTCCGCTTTGTCAACGGGTTTTTTCGGGGAGCGTGAAAAATCCTAGCGGTTGGCGACCGTCTCCGGAGCCATGTCGTGCCGGGTCAGGCGGTACTCGGCCGCGGCCTCCCAGCGGGTCCCCGGCTTGCCGTAGTTGGCGTAGGGGTCGATGGACAGGCCGCCGCGCGGCAGAAACTTCCCCCAGACCTCGATGTATTTCGGGTCCAGCGCCGCGATGAGGTCCTTCATGACGGAGTTGACGCAGTTTTCATGAAAATCACCGTGGTTCCGGTAGCCAAACAGGTACAGCTTCAGCGACTTGCTTTCCACGATCCGCTCATCGGGAACATAGGAAATATACAGCGCGGCGAAGTCCGGCTGGCCCGTTCTGGGGCAGAGGCTGGTAAACTCGGGACAGTTGAACTTGATGAAATAGTCGTTGTCCCGGTGGCGGTTCGGGACCGTCTCCAAAACCGACGGGTCATACCGCGCCGGAATCGCGGCGGGGTTTCCCAGCGCTGATAACGATTCGTAATTTTCATTGCTTTTCGTCAAAATGTTGTTTCATTCCTTTCCGTATCGGCCAGCACGGCGCGCTTGCCCTCAAACGATTTTCCGCAGGCGCTTGACCAGAATAACGCCCAGAATCCCGGGGATGATCTGCCCGGCGCACAGGCTGACCGCCAAAACCGTGTAGGGCAGGCCCAGCAGGCGGGACAGCCACACGGGGACCAGCAATCCGGGGATGAAGATCACCGGCAGGGCGATCCACATGTCGTTCCGGCCCAGCCGCCGGAGTCCATAGGCCGCCGCCGCCGTCAAGACCCCCGCCGCGAAGCCGCCGGCCGCGTCCAGCGGGCCGAGGCCGCCCAGCAGGAGGTTGCTGAGAAGGTTAGCCAGCCCCAGCGGCACGATCAGGAACGGGAACGGCGCGCCCAGCGCGTACAGCGACGTGGCCAGGCGGATTTGATACTCGCGGAAGGCAAAGGACTGCGTCAGCCACATGATCACCACATAGACCGCCATGACCAGGCCCGACAAGGCCAGCTTATAGACCCACGTTTTCCGTTGGGAGGGCATTGCCCGCGCCCCTTTCTGTTCTCCCCGCCCGAAACAAAGCCGGCGCGCCGTATAAACAAGCGCACCGGACAGGGGGTACAGCCGGTCTGGCCGGGCAGGGCGCGGCAAGACCGAAATCCGTAGTTTTGTTTATAGACAGGATGGTTCCGAACTGTCTGATTCTATTGTACGCCCATCATACACGGCCGGCGCGGATTTGTCAAGCCGGCCGCGGGAGGGTCGCGGTGCGTTTTTTGGGGGACGCGGTGCGTTGGGGGCAAACACGGTGCGTCGGGGAAACACGGGCGGCAGATTGCCGCCCCTACGGGGGTTTGCGGGGGGTTCCCATGCCGGGTGCGTTGGGGACGTTTTGCGGGACGCCG
>WRLJ01000226.1 GCA_009777685.1 Oscillospiraceae bacterium
GGAGGAGGACAAGAGCTTTGTCGGCAAGAACGAAATGCTGGACCGCATGGTCGACCTGCTGGGCGGCCGCGTAGCCGAAAAGCTGGTGCTGGGCGATATCTCCACCGGCGCGTCGGACGATATCCGCAAGGTCACGGCCATCGCGCGCAGTATGGTCACCAAGTACGGCATGAGCGACATCCTCGGCCCGATCAATTACGGCGCGGACAACGAGGAGGTCTTCCTTGGCCGCGACTACGGGCAGATGCGCGTGTACTCGGAGGAAAGCACCGCCGCCATCGACCGCGAGATCAAGGCTCTGGTCGACAAGGCCTATGAGCGCTGTGAGGTGATTTTGCAGGACAACATGGAAAAACTGCAAAAGGTCGCCGACTATCTGCTGGAGCATGAGACGATGGACAGCACGGAGTTTGAGCGCTTTTTCACGACGGGACGCCTGCCCGACGACAACGATTCCGGCGACAGCGGCGAGGGCTACGAGCCTCCGCTCCCGCCCGTTCCGCCTCTCCCGGAGCCGGCGTTTTAACCGGGCGGCGCGGCAATCCAAGCATCCAGGCAGAGGCGGGAAACCGCCTCTGTTTTTTTCGGCCGCCGGCCGCTGTCCGGCCCCGCTTTTGAAAAAAATATACTTTCCCGAAAAATATACCTTGACACGCGAGGTATATTGTGATACGATTTACCTGCAAGACCCGAGGGCGACCCGGCGACCGGGGCCGGAAACGCCCAAAACAGAAGGGGTGTGACGCTTTTGCCGATCACGGCGGAGCTGATCCGTGGGCACACGGAGACGATCATCCTGGCGCACCTGCTGACGCGGGACAGCTATGGATACGAGATTAACAAAAGCATCCAGGAGCGCAGCGCGGGCCGCTACGAGCTGAAGGAGGCCACGCTTTACGGCGCGTTCCGGCGGCTGGAGGAGGCGGGCTGTATCCAGTCGTACTGGGGCGACGAGCAGACCGGGGCCAGGCGGCGCTACTACCGCGTCACCCCGGCCGGGCGCGAAGCCTTCGCGCGGAGCCGCGCCGAATGGCTGGAGACGCGCGGGCTGATTGACCTGCTGCTGGGCATTGAAGGAGGAGGAACGGTATGAACGAACGAATCCTGGCGCATGTGGACGCCCTGTTCAGGGACGCGCCGCGCAAACGGAGCGTCAGCGAAATCCGCGAGGAGCTGCTGGGCAACATGAACGAAAAATACGCCGACCTGCTGGCGCAGGGACGCGCGCCGGACGACGCCTTCGCGGAGGTCGTCGCCGGCATCGGGGATATTCAGAGCTTGATTGCCGAGGTCGGCAAGGGGGGCCTGCCCGGCTCCTCGGATGTCCGGCAGAAGGCGCTGCTGTTCAGCGCCGCCGGCGGCGGGCTGATGCTCGCGGGCGCGCTGGTGATGTTCCTGCTGCTGGCGCTGAACGCCGGCACGCTGGCCACGATCCTGTCCACGGCGCTGATGGCGCTGGGCGTGGCGTCGCTGGTCTACGGCTCCGGGCTGAAGCGGCCCGAGCCTTATCAAAAGGAGGATGATTCATTCGTGGAAGAGTATAAGGAAAAATACAGCCGCCCCGGCCGCAACACACGGCTACGCGGCGCGGCGACGAGCCTGCTGTGGATTCTGATCGTGCTGATGTATTTCCTCATCAGCTTTATCACGGGCGGCTGGGCCAGCACATGGGTGCTGTTTCTGGTCGGCGTGGTCTTGCAGCAGGTGGTCAACTCGATTTTCTCCGACACCAACCGGACCATGACCACCGGCATGGTGATGACCACCGCCGTCATCGTCTATCTGATCATCAGCTTCGGCACGGGCCGCTGGGACATCACCTGGCTGATTTTCCTGGGGGCCGTGGCGGTGGACCAGGCGGTGCGGTTTCTGCGGATTTGGAGGGAGAAAGAGTAGGTGTTTGGCATGAAAAAAGCGTTCCGCGTCATTTTTGTCTGCCTGTGGGCGGCCGTGTGCATTGCGTTGATTCTGATGCTGGCCGACTGGCATTTCGGGGCATTTCAGTGGAGCGAATTTCAGTTTGGAGGGTTTCAAATGAATAACTGGTCCATCCGGGGCGGCGTGTCGCTCAAATCGGAGCTGATCTATCAGGAAAGCGTCTCCTCGCGGGATATGGAGCGGCTGGAGGTCAAGGCGTACAGCGAGTCCGTGCGCGTCTTTGCCGTGGACGGCGGGGAGTTCGCCGTGCGGCAGTACGGCCCCGTGGATACCCTGCGGGAGGAGCTGGTGCGGGTCAGCCGGGAGGACGGCGTCCTGCGCGTGATCATGCCCGCCCGGACGGTCGTGCAAATCGGGGTGTTCTTTGCCAATCCCCGTCTGGAGATTGACGTGCCGCGCGAGTGGTTCGGCGGCGTGGACATCTCCACCTCCTCCGGCTCGCAGACGCTGGAGGACGGCTTTTCCTGGAAGAGCGCGTCGCTGGGCGCGTCCTCCGGCGCGGTGCGCCTGCTCGGCCCGCTGACGCTGGAGGGGGCGGCGCAGGTCTCCGCCTCGTCGGGCAGTGTGCGCTTGCAGGACCTCACGGCGGCCTCGGCGGCGCTGAAAACCACGTCGGGCGCTCTGACCGTCGAGGGACGGCTGACGCTGACGGGCAATCTGGAGGCCGCGGCCTCCTCCGGCTCGGTGCGGCTGAACCGCACGGAGGCGGCGCAGGTACAGGTGTCCGCCAACTCCGGCGCCCTGCATTTGGGCGAGATGAAGGCGGAGAGTGTGCGCGCCAGAACCTCCTCCGGCTCCCTGCGGGCGGTAACGCTGGAGACGGCGTCGTTTGATTTGCAGACCAATTCCGGCGGCATCCACGTCGGCGCGCTGACCGGCGGCGGGCGGCTGAAGGCCACCTCCGGCACCGTCACCGTGCTTACCCTGCGCCCGACCGGAAACGTGGACGCGCGGGCCTCGAGCGGCGGCGTGCGGCTGACGATCCCCGAGGACTGTTCCTTTACCTTTGAGGCGCGCTGTTCGTCGGGCCGCATCCGCAGTGACTACGCGCTGTACTACCAGGGCCGGAACGAGCGGGCGGCGGCCTATACCCACGGCGGGGGCGGCCCGGCGGTCAGCGCGGAAACCACCAGCGGCAGCATCCGGCTGGGGAAATGAGCGTTCCCCACTACATCCAGCCGAAAGGAGAATCTCCCATGAAAGTGCTGTGTGACAAAGCCCGGACGGTTTTCGGGCCGTTCCAGATCGTGCTTGGCCTGCTGCTGCTGGCCGCGGCGATCATCAGCCTGCGCCCGTGGACGTGGCGGGGCAGAGGGTGCGCGGAGGATTAGCGTCCCGACCCAACCGGAGGTGAAGCTCATCATGGAACATCCCCCCTGCCCCCCGCTGTTCTGCGTCGTCGGCCCGACGGCCTCCGGCAAGACCGCGCTGGCGGTCGCGCTGGCGGAACGCCTGGGGGGCGAGGTCGTGTCCTGCGACTCCATGCAGGTCTACCGCGGCATGGACATCGGCACGGCCAAGCCCGGCGCGGCGGAACGGCGCGGCATCCCACACCATATCCTCGACTGCGCCGAGCCGTCCGAACCGTGGTCGGCGGGCCGCTACGCGCGGGAGGCGGCGCGGTGCGCCGAGGAAATCCGCGCCCGGGGCCGCGTGTCCGTCGTCTGCGGCGGGACGGGGCTGTGGCTGCGCGCGCTGACGGAGGGCCTCAGCGACATGCCGGACTGCCCCCGGCGCGAGCACGGGCCGG
>WRLJ01000227.1 GCA_009777685.1 Oscillospiraceae bacterium
GGGGGGGGGGCGCGGCCCCCCCCCCCCCCCCCCCCCCGCCGGCTTGTGTCCCGCCGGCTAACCCGCTTTCTCCCGCAGGGCCGCGGCGGCCTGCAAGGCCTCGTCGTAATCGAAGGTCGCCAGCGCCGTGCCGATCTCCCGCAGGCCGCGGGCGACGGGCCCCGGCCAGATAAAGCTGTCAAGATGCGCGCACAGCGCCTCGGCGGAGCTGAGGTTGAGATTCTCCAGCGCGTCGATCAGACTGCCCAGGCGGGCGCGCAGTTCGTCCATGGACCCGGGCCTGCGCGTCTCGTCCTCGATCGTGTCCAGCGCCGCGCGGATGTTGTCCAGCAGAAGACCCAGCTCGTACAGGAAGTCCTCCAGACTGCGGTTGACAAAGTCCCACTCGCCCTGCTTGCACGCTTCCTCCAGCGCCCGCGCCCGCATGGAATGCTCATAGGCCCCGATGCTGGCGCAGGAGCTTTTCAGCGCGTGGACCTCCACCATGACCCCGCGGATGTCCCGCCGGGTCAGCAGGTCGCGCAGTTTTTCGACCTTGTTGCGGCCTTCCGATAAAAATACGTCCAGAATCTCCAGATAGCCGTCCGAATCGCCGCCGATGGAGGCAAGGCCCAGCGTGACGTTGACGCTCTTGATTCCGAGCCGCATCAGGCGGTCCTCGGTGACTTCCACCACGCGCCTGGCCGCCGCGATCTGCTGATCCTGCGGCAGCCAGCGGCGCAGAATCTGGTTGAGGCGCGCCATGTCGATGGGCTTGGGCAGAAAATCGTTCAGCCCCGCCTCGGCAAACAGCTCCCGCGTGCCGCTGACGGCGTTGGCCGACAGCGCGATGATCGGCAGAGACGCATACCCCTCGCCGGACAGGGCGCGGATGGCGCGCGTGGCCTCCACGCCGTCCATCTCCGGCATGATGTGGTCCATGAACACCAAATCGGGCCGCTGTCTGCGCACCGCCTCAATCGCCTCCCGCGCGCCGGAGGCCGTCATCACCTGCATCTCGTAGGGCTTGAGCAGACCCACCGCCACCTTCAGGCCGACCTGATTGTCGTCCACGACGAGGACGCGCGCGCCCGGCGCGATGAAGTTGATGGTGTTGTCGCTTTGCTTGCCGTACTTCTCGGCGAAATCCTCCTCATTGAGGGTGGAGGCGATCTGAAGACAGTACATGGGCAGAGAAAAGCTCTTGTATTTCTTGCGCTCCAGCGCCGGCGGCAGCTGTTCGCCGCGTTTCAGCATCAGGATGACCGACGCCGTGGGGTTCAGCGAATCCAGAATCGGCTCGACGCGCGGCAGCATCGCCTGGTTGACGAACACATACGAGAACTTGGCGTGGAGCATGTGGTCGTAAAAGCGCGATACGTTATCGCACACGATCACGTTCACGCCCAGATTCTCAAAGTTGGACATATAACTCAGCGCGTACTTTTCATCCGGCTCATAGACGATGACCCGCTTGTTGCCGGGGTTTTCCACATACGCGATCGGCAGGGCCGAGGCGCGTTTCTGCGGGATATTCAGCACGAACGTGGACCCTTCCCCGTATTCGCTTTCCACGTTGATGCTGCCGCCCATCAGCTTGACGAACTGCTCGGTGATCGTCAGGCCCAGGCCCGTGCCCTCCGTATCGCTGTTCCGGCGCGTGTCCAGCTGGGAAAAGGCCTTGAAGAGTTTGCCGATATCCTCCTGGCGGATGCCGCGCCCGGTATCGCGCACCAGCATACGCAGGACCACGTCCTCGCCCGTCTCCCCCTCGTCGCACAGCAGGGTGAGGTGGATATAGCCCTCGCTGGTGAACTTCACAGCGTTGGTCAGGACGTTGAGCATGATCTGCTTGACGCGCCCCTCGTCGCCAACCAGCGTCTCCGGCAGACTGCTGTCCACATCGACGATAAAGCGCACGTTTTTGACGCCCAGCCGCGCGTTGACCAGGTCCACGATGTCCGTAATCAGCGAGACGGTGCTGTAGATCGCGGAGGTGATCTCCATCTTTCCGCTTTCGATTTTGGACAGGTCGAGGATGTCGTTGACGATGGAGAGCATACTGTTGCCGGCCTGGCGGATGCTGGTGGCGTTCTCGCGCACCTGCGGGCTGATCTTTTCGCGCAGAATCAGCTCCGTGATGCCGATGATGGCGTTCATCGGCGTGCGGATCTCGTGGCTGACGTTGGCCAGGAAGTAGCTCTTGGCCTCGTTGGCGGCGACGGCTTCCTCCCGCGCCGCCCGCAGATCGTCGATGAGCGTGAGATGCTCGGTCATGTCATAGATGACCACCACGCGCCACAGCGGCTCGTCAAAGGAGTCCCGGATCACCGTGGAGCTGACGAGACAGCGCTCTCCGCTGCGGCAGCGGGCGGAAACCTCGTCCTCCGCCCGGATGCCCGGGCCGAACAGGCCGGGCCGGCTGTCCGGGATCATAAGGCGCGCAAAATCCTGCCCGTGCAGGCGGCCGTCCACAAGGCCGGAGAAAAAGTCTTCGGCCGCTTTGTTGGCAAACAGAATCGCGTTGCCCATATCCAGCACGAGCATCGGCAGGTTGGCGGCCGAGACGACCTGAAGCGGAAGCAGGGCCGGCCTGAAGCCCGGGGACAGCAGGCGGCTGAACGGCATCATCAGCGTCAGCACGCACACCGCGCTGATAAAGCCCATGACCTGCATGGGCGGAGCGTGGCCCGCCCCTTGCAGGAGCGAGATCGCCGCCGGGATCAGCAGCAGCACCGTGCCCGGCAGGAAAAGCGCGGCATGGGTAATTTCACGCTTGAGGGAGGCCTTGCGTATCCAGCGCACCAGCGCAAGCCCCGTCAGCAGGATGCTCGCGCAGAGGACGCCCATAACGGCGTGGTAGCCGTAGCCCGCGGTGTAGACGTAGGTATAGCCGTGGTCGCCGGCCGGCAGGAACACGAGGTTGCTCTCGGGAAGGCACAGGCAAAAGGCCGCCAGGGCCGCCGCCCCCAAAACGGCCGCGAAAAACCGCCGCGTCTGAACGCCCGCGCCGCTCAGGCGCAGGACCAAACACAGCCACACGATATAAAAGGTCAGCGCGAACAGCGTCGAGCCGAGGCGCACAAGGTTCGCGACCTCCGCGCTTTGCGTCTGCGCGATCCCCGCGTTGCCCAGATTCAGCCCCGCGCAAAGAGCGCACACCGCGATTTCCAGCTTGCGGTTGGCGCGGTCGCGCGCAAAAATAATGCCCGCGGCAGCCAGCAGGAGAACGCCTGTGACCAAGGCAAGCGAATAAGCAAGCTCCGACATTGCCTGTTTTCTCCTTAAAACACCTTAAACTCCGGCCGGCTGTCCCCGGCCGCTTCGTACTCCGGGGCGCCGGCAACCGCCATCAGCATGTTGGCCGTCAGGGGCTTATGCAAATACCCCTTCGCGCCCGCCCGCATACATTTCTCGCGCATTCCCTCGGCGTCTTCCGCGCCGGTGAGAATCATGACGTCGCACTTCACGCCGGCCTCGCGGATGGCGGTCAGGGTTTCAAAGCCATCCATTTCCGGCATCAGAATATCCAGCAAAATCAGCTCCGGCTGGAATTTATCCAGCAGCTTCAGCGCCTGCGCGCCGCTGGTCACGGGCAGAACCTCATGGTCCCTGGACAAAATCGCCTTGACCTGCGTCAGGCTTGTCAGGTTGTCGTCGATCACCATGATGCGCTTGCGCATCTCCTTTACACCTA
>WRLJ01000228.1 GCA_009777685.1 Oscillospiraceae bacterium
CGACATTCCCGTAAACGCCCGGACGATCCGCCAGTTCCAGAGCTTTCTGGAGCATCGGGACCAGCTCGGCGGACAGCTGGAGCGTCTGTTGAATCTTTTAGAGGCCCTTGACGGCCCGGACGGGGCGGAACCCGCCCCCTCGGGGAATCCCCCCGCGCCCGCCGCGCAAAGCGCTCTCCCCGCCCAGCCGCAAGCCGTATCCGCGCAGCCCGCGCCCGCCGGACCCGCGCCGGAGGGGGGGCCGCAAGCCCTTTCCGCGCAGACGGAAGCCCTTCCGGAGCCTGTACAGGCCGCGCCCGCCGGAACGGTACCGCCGGAGGCGGAGCTTCACAGCGAGGCCGTGCCGCCGCCGGATATTCCTGAACCAGTCGCAAACGGTGCGCGGACCGCGCCCGCCGTTATCCCCCAGCCCGAAGCCCTCACGGAGACGCAGGACGCCGCGAGGCCGGACGCCGAGGCCGATATCCGAACGCCGCCGGTCAATGGAGGGCAGACAGAGACACAAGCCACAGCCGCCTCCGAGCCGCAGACTGAGGCAACCCCCGCGCCTCCCGCACAGCCGGACACCGCGCCGGGTGAAACCCGCGCCGCGGGAGACCGTCTTTCCGCGCCGAACAACGGCGCCTCTCCCGCCCGGCCCGCGCAATGGCATCCCGTGCGGCCCTGGACCGCGCAGACGGAACATCCGCCCCGGACATGGACACGTCCCGCGCCGCTGGAACGCGACCTCCCCGGCAGTCCCCGCGCCGCCTTGCCCCACCAAACCGGACCCTCCCAGGCCGGACCCTCCCAGGCCGGACCCTCCCGGGCCGGACCCTCCCGGGCCGAACCTTCCCAGGCCGGACCTCTCCAGGCCGGACCTTCCCAGGCCGAACCCTCCCAGGCCGGACCCACGCTTCGCTCTCTGGCGGCGGCGCTGTTCCGCGATGTCGACGAATTGGCGGCGGCCTCTCGAACCGCCCCGCAGGCAACGGTTGCCTCGCAGGCACCGGTTGCCCCGCAGGCGACGGTTGCCCCGCAGGCGACGGTTGCCCCGCAGGCGACGGTTGCCCCGCAGGCGACGGTTGCCCCGCAGGCGACGGTTGCCCCGCAGGCGACGGTTGCCCCGCAAGAAACGGTTCCTCCGCAGGAAACCGTTACTCCGCAGGCAACGGTTGCCTCGCGGGCAACGGTTGCTCCGCAGGCGGCTAGGGAATTGCGCGCTTCTAAGCTGATGCGTGAGCTGAGCGAGCTGCTGGAGGCCGTGGAGCGCCGCGCCACCGGGCTTCCGCCCGCCGAACGCGCCGAGGTCGTCAAAGCGGCCCGGCAGATTGAACAGCATGTCAAATTCCTGGAGCATATCAACAACTTTACCGCCTACGTCCAAATCCCGCTGCAAATCGCGGGCCGGCGTGAAACGGCGGAGCTGTACGTCTTCAACGACGCCAAGGGCCGGCGGCGGCGCATCGACCCCGCGAACACAACGGTGTTCCTCTCGCTGAACACCGCCCATCTCGGACGGGTCGAGAGCTTTGTCAAGCTGATCGGCAAAAACGCGGAATGTGACTTCACGCTGGCCGGCGAGCGGGCGGCGGCGCTGTTTTCCGGCGCGATGGGACAGCTGTCGGAGGGACTGCAAGCGCTGGGCTATACGCTGGCGCGCGCCTCCGCCAAGGCCGCCGAAGCCCCGCGCGACGCGCTGGACATTGACCGGGAGCATACCGAGATGCTGGAGCGGTATACCTTCAACCGGCTGATTTAGGACGCCCCGCAGAAAGAGGTGAACCGATGGACGGCAATCCGAAAAAGCCCCCCCGCGAGGCCGTCGCGCTGGAGTATTGGGAGCATAAAAACGTGCCGCGCGTCATCGCCGCCGGAAAGGGGCAAATGGCGGAAAGCATCATAGAAAAAGCGCGCCGGCACGCGATCCCCGTCTATGAGGACCCGAATCTGGCGCACACGCTGAACCTGCTCCGGATCGGGGACGATATCCCGCCGGAGCTGTATGAGGTCGTAGCGAGGATTCTGGTGTTCGTGTCGGACGTCGACAGGGCCGGGGCGGGAGCCGGAAATTAGGGGATCACCCCGTCAAAACAGCACACCAAGCGGAGGCGGGAATCCCGCCTCCGCAAATTTTCCGGTCCGGCCTACCCCTTACGCGTCTTCCTTCGGCGCGCCGAAGTCGATGTCGTCGAAGCTGAGATCGTCGTCCTCATCGTCGCAGCACATCGTCGTCGAGAACAGGGCGGTTTTCTTCGCGCTGATCTTTTCTTTCAGGTCCAGAGCGATGCTGGCCAGAATATCAAAATACTTGATGACCAGCAGCGTCGCGGTGGCGGCCACCGCCAGGAAGAGGATCAGGCCCGCAATCAGTTTGATGCTTTGTTTCATAGGAAACATCCTTTCTGGTTTGATTTCATCTCTCTTGCCTATTATATACTCACTTCCGCAAATTTTCAACAAGAGATTTCCCCCATTGTAAAAAATTTTACCCACGCTATACTCACCTCCTTTACGGCAGACGCGGCGCGCCCGCCCCATGCGCGGCGCGCGCCGCCTCCGCGTCTTTCCTGATTTGGCCGTACAGAGCCTCCAGACCGGAAAATACCCGCTCGGGGCGCAGGAATGTCAGCAGCTCCACGCGCACCGCTTTATCATAAATGCTTCCGTCAAAGTCAAAGATATACGTTTCCGCCGTCACAGGGCTGTCCAGGGCCACCGTCGGGCGCACCCCGACATTGGTCATCGAGGCGCGCGGCGCGTCCTCCCCCTCAATGTGAAGGCGGGAGACGTATACGCCTTTCGCGGGGACGACCAGCTCCGCGCGCAGGGGGAGGTTCGCCGTGGGAAAGCCCATCCCGCTCCCGATCCGCTGACCGGACCGCACGCGGCCGTACAGCGTGTGCGGGTGCCCCAAAAACCGCGCCGCGCGCTCCATGTCGCCCTGCGCCACCAAGCCCCGGATATACGTCGAGCTGACCGTGATGCCGTCCAGGCGCACCGGCGGCACGATGTCACAGCGGATCCCGCGCTTTTCCGCCCCGGCCCGCAGGTTGTCCGCGTTGCCCAGGCCCCGGTAGCCGAAGTGGAAATCATGCCCCGCGACGATGTGCGACGCGCCGAACCGCTCCTCCAGCACCTCCCGCAGGAACACGTCCCACGGCATCCGCATCAGCGTCTCGTCAAAGGGGAGGATAATAATCTCCTCCATGCCGTACAAACGGCGCATCAGGTCACTGCGTTCCATGACCCCCGTCAGCAGCGGCGGGCGGTGGCCCGAAATCAGCGCCTCCGGATGGGCGTCAAAGGTCAGCGCGCACGCCTTTCCCCCGCTCTCCCCGGCCGCCCGGGCCGTCAGGGAGAGCAGCGCGCCATGCCCGCGGTGTACGCCGTCAAAAAACCCCAGCGCGATATGACGATCCAAAAGCCGGCCTCCCGTACAGTAATCTAGTCCCTCAAATTGATATGCAGCTTCAGCGTTCCCCTCTCCGTCTTTCCCAGCGCGAACGCCGCGCCGTCCCCGTCCGTCAGCCAGCACAGGCCGTCCTCCCGCGCCGGCAGGGGCTTGCCCTGATACAGCGCGCGTTCCTCCTCCGGCGTCAGCGTCCGGGCCGGCAGGCCCGGCAGCGCGGCGCGCGGCGGCAGCAGCCAGTCCGCCGGAGATTCCCCCGTCGCCTTGCGGTGGGACAGCTCC
>WRLJ01000229.1 GCA_009777685.1 Oscillospiraceae bacterium
AGTCGCTTCCGCCGCTTCCTCCGCGCAGGAGGCTTCCGCGCCGAGGGTCCCCGCGCCGGAGTCATCATACGTGCCGGGGTCCACTGGCGGGTCGGGGACCTCTGGCGGGTCGGGGTCCCCTGGCGGGTTGGGGTCCACTGGCGGGTCGATGGCGGTGCTGAAACTGACGCCTTTCAGTTCGGGCGCGCCCTTGGCGTAGATCACCGTGGTAATGCCCGTTCCCGAGAGGGACATCCCGGCCTTGGGCTTGAGGGTTTCGTCCTTATAATTGGCTTTCAGCTTGGGCTGGGCCAGCTGGCCGGAGGCCGTCACCTTGTACGGCTTCGACGCGGCCTGCGCGTTGCTGCCGCCCTTGGGGGCGGAGCGGATCAGGTAGACGGTCTTGACGGGCTTCTGCCCGGCTCCGGTGGACCGGACGTTGATGCCCTGCTCGCTCTTGAACGTCCCCCAGCCGAACTCGTCGGGGTCTTTCTTGTTGGAGGCCGCTACCGCGATCTGCAGGCCGCTCACATCGGCGGCGGTGGTGCTGCCCTTTGGGGTCAGCGTCCACTGTCCGGGGGTGAGGGCGTTGTTGTCGGCGTAGGGGAGATAATTGACGGCCAGCTTGCCGTCCTTGGGCCGCCCGGCGATTTTCGCAAACGCAATGATCGTCGCGCCGGGAACGGCGGGGTCGTCCGCCGACGCGGCCTTGCCCGCAATGGGCTTTTTGGTGGCCTTGTCGATGCCGAGGCTGGAGAGGTGCAGGGTCAAATCCTTGTTGAGCAGCTTGGTAAGAGCGGCGGGCGGCGCGCCGGCTTTCCACTTGCTTCCGCCGTCGGTGCTGAACGCCGCGGCGGTAAATCCCTCCGGCAGGGTCAGCGTTTCGGTCACCAGGTCGATGATTGCGCTGTCGGGGGCGTAGCTGTTGGCGTCCTCGCTGTAAGCGCTGTCCTTGACCGGCGTGGCGGTGACGCGGGCGTCCTCGACGGCATATTCGATGTTGTGGCTAAAGGGCTCATCCTCCGAGGCGAACGCCGGAGACGTGTAGGCCGCCGCCAGCAGCAGCGTCAGGACGGCCGCGAGGAACAGGGACAAGAGCTTCCGTTTCATGATGGTTCCCTCCATGTCAATATTGGGTGGGACGGCGTCCTGCCGTCCGCGAAGACGGGTTTGGCGCGCGTTGGCGGGGCGGCTACGGGGACGCCGCCTCCGGCGCGGGGATCACCGGCATGACCAAACCGGTCTGCTCGGCGGAGCGGGGCTTTTTGCCCGTGGCTTCCTTCCAGATCGTCAGCGCGGCGCCGCCGGGCAGCTCCTTAGTGTCGTCGGTCACGGTATGGACGATGTTCAGCGTGGTCGGGGCGCTCAGTGAGCCGTAGACCTTATCGCCCAGCTTGCAGAAATCGCCCTTTTTCAGCTTGAGAACCGCCGCGCCCTTCTTCTCCGCGGGGGCCTTGTAGGCCGGCGTTTTGAGGAGGGCGGAGGGTTTTGCCCGGAAAGTCTTGCTGGCCGGGATGTAGGAGCCGTCCTTGATGACAGCGGCGGATTTGAACAGGAACGTCGCCTTTGTGCCTGGCTCCTTGAGGGTCCAGCCGCCGCCGGGGAGGCTTTGCCAGCTGCCCGACGGGGTCTTGCCGTCGCCGCTCTCGGCCCAGAGGTACGCTTTCTCCGGCGGGGTGTAGGAGGACGCGCCCTTCTTGCTGAGGACCCAGGTATTGGTGTTGTCGGGCCAGTAGAACGGCGCGAGCTTTTCCGTGTTGGCCTTGGGGCGTTTTTCAATCTTGGGGAATTTGGCCACCGTGGCGGAGTCGGCCACGCCCTTCTTGGCCACCACCGTCTTGCCGTCCTTTACGTCCTTGTCGTTCCAGGCGCTGGCGACCCACAGCTCCATACCCTTGTTAAACAGGGCCTCCAGCTTTTTATCGGTGGGCAGAGGACCCTTTTTCCACTTCTTTCCGCCGTTGACGCTGTAGGCCGCCACGGCAAAGCCGGGGTTGATCGTTTCCTCCAGAAGGTTGATGTGCGGCGCGGAGCCGTTGCCCAAGCTGATGCTGCCCTCCACCTCAGACGGGCCGCCGCCGCCGGACGCGGACGCGAGGAAGGTCACGTCCAAATCGGTCTTGGCTCCCGTAGTCGGGTCTACGATCGACAGGGTCATTTTTTGCCCGATAAGCGGCGCGTAGTTATTGAGATCAAACCGTAAATAGGCTTGGTAGTCTTTGTCCCCGCTGAATTGCGGGTAGGTGAAATACCAGGGCCCATCGACGTAAAAGGTATAATATCCCGGAGCGCTTGAACTTCTATAATTCAGCCCGATCCCCATCTGCGTGGGGTCAAACCCCTGGATGATCGGCCAGGTTCGGGAGTTATTGTATTGAACTTCAGGGGCAATCGTTGGGAAACGCCCGTCCGCGGACTTGATCGTGAGATAGATGGTCTTCGAGCCTCCGCCAATGGGAAGGTTGGCCGTATATTTGCCATTGGCTCCCAGCTCCACGCCGGGTCCCTCGAAAGTGACTTGATACCCCTCCGCCGGTTCGTCCCTGACGATGACCGTGAGGGTGACCGGACTGAGATAGGGTGAGTCCTCCCCTATGGTCAGCGTCGCCGTGCCGGCCGTGCCGGCCGCTATGGTGAAATCAAAGCCGTGATCCGAAGTACCTAGCGAAACACTTTCGTTGTAGGGCAGAATATCAGGAGCGCCCTGTTTGCCGCCCGCAATCGAGGTTATGACGCCCGTATCCCCGTCCGCTCGTATCTTCGCCTCCCTGGGATACGGATGAATGCTGGAGATGCTGTCCACTGAGGCGCGCAATTTCGCTTCCTGACCCGGCTTCAAATACAGGGTAGATGTCGTGCCGCTTCTGACAAAATGGGGGCAGCGCTCCGCGTAGTTTTGAAGCTCCATTCTGAGGGAAGGAAGCCTGGTTTCAAACCGCGGGAACAGCCAAATTTCCCCAAACATCTGATAATTCATATAGCCGGCATTCAGGGCGAGTCTATTTTCGATGTGGTCGTAATCCTCAGGGGCAAGCGTGTCGCCCGGAAAGTAACCGCCTACTGCGCCGCTGCTGGAGAAACCGTTCCAAAAGCGAAACTGCCAGCCCAGAAAGATTTGATTTTCGCCGGGAGTAATGCCTTCTAACGGACCTACGCCGGGCGTCAGAACGGTATGAGAACCGCCATCCTCTACCAGAATGTCAACCCTGTTGGATGAGTTCCTGGCGTAGACAACCGTATAGGGAGCCCCCGGCGTCCAGGGATTGTCGTTTGAATACGGCGATCCCGAGGGCGGGTCCTCCTGCGCGAGAATGGGAAATGTTTCCATCAGTGAAAACGCGAAAATGAGCGCGAGAAACAGCGATAAACCTTTCCGTTTCATAGAAAATTACCTCCATGCCAATAATGGGCGCACGAGACAGCTCCCTCCATCTCGTATACCCATTATACGAAACAAAAGGAGCCGGACATAAGACCCCGGGCGTACTTGGTCAAAAAACGGACGTAGTTGGTCATGTGGGGCAATCTAATTTCCGGTATATGGTATACGCCTGTAGGGGCGAACTCCGTTCGCCCGCTGGGGACGCGAAAAACCCGGGCGAACACGAACGGCAAACACGGGCGCACGGAGTGCGCCCCTACAGGACGTGGGGTTCCCCCACCCGTCCGCCCCCCCCCCTTCCCCCCCTCT
>WRLJ01000230.1 GCA_009777685.1 Oscillospiraceae bacterium
GGCCGCCGCGTTATCCGAGGGGATGTCCGCCCCCCGCGCCGCGCCCTTCAAGGCCGGCGCGCAAATCAGGAAGGTCAGGGCCGCGCCGGCGCACAGGCCCGACAAGGCGGCTCCCCCTATCATCCAGGCTTTGCCTCGCATGGAAACACCTCCCGGGGACGCGGATGGAATCCCGCAAACCCCGATCGCTCGCTATTCTCATGATATATCAAAATATTCTGCCGCGCAAGGCGGTTTTATGGAAAAACGGATACAGTTCAGTGACATTTTACGAAGGAAAGGTTACAAAGGGAACCGATGATCGAAAACGGAAAGGGGAGGTCAGGACATCAATTCGCAGTCCACCTCGCTCTCCAGCAGCTCCGAGAGGATGCGGTTGGAGACCAGAAACCCCTTCGCCGTCAGCCGCCAGCGTTCGCCCTCGCGCCGCGCGAAGCCGTGCTTTTCCAGCAGCTCCAGCTTCTTTTCGATTCCGTCGAAGCTGACCTTGTACAGGCGCGTGTACTCGTTGCCGGAAATGCCGCGGACCGTGCGCAGGCCCAGCATGACGTATTCGCCGGCGCGCTCCAGCGGGCCGATCCGGTCGACCTCCTCGACGACCGCGTCGCCGGCCTCGATGTTGCGGATATAGGCGTCCAGATCGCGCGCGTGGCTGTACCGTTTGCCGCCGAAATCCGAGTGCGCCGCCGGACCGAAGCCGATGTACGGCTCCAGCGTCCAATATTTTTGATTGTGCCGCGACTGCCGCGCCGGCACGGAGAAGTTCGAGATTTCATACTGCGAAAAGCCGTGGCGCTCCAGATAGTCCACGGCGGCCAGATACTGGCGGGCCTGCGTCTCGTCGTCCGGAAGCGGGGGCTCCAGGGCGTACAGCGGCGTGCCCTCCTCCAGCTTCAGCCCGTAGAGCGACAGGTGCTGGATGTTCCAGGAAAGCGCGGCCCGCAGGGAGTCGTGCAGATGCTCCGCCGTTTGGCCGGGGATGCCGTACATCAGGTCGACGCTGATGTTGTCAAAGCCGGCCCGCTGCGCCTCGCGCACGCAGTCGGCGGCCTGCTCGGCGCTATGGACGCGGCCCAGCGTCTCCAGCAGCGGGGTCTGGACGGCCTGCACGCCGAGGCTGAGGCGGTTGACGCCCGCCTTGCGCAGGGTTTTCAGCGATTTGTAATCCAGCGTGTCCGGATTGGCCTCTACCGTGATTTCCGCGGACTGCGAGATTTGCCAGAGCTTGCGCGCGGCGCTCAGGAGCTTGACGACGCGGCGCGCGCCCGGCAGTGTGGGCGTGCCGCCGCCGAGGTAAACGCTGTCGACCATCCAGCCGCCGCCGCCGGCTTTTTTGCCGGTGAAGACCGCCGTCTCGCGCATGTGGCGCAGCAGCGCGGCGAAATACGCGTCCATCTTCAGCCGGTCCGCGCCGCCCAGCGAGTAAAAGTCGCAGTAGGCGCACTTGCGCGCGCAGAACGGGATGTGGATATAGAGACCGAGGGTTGTGGCTGGCATGGGAACACCCCTTTATTCGTCTAGCTTCAAAACCGCCATGAACGCCTCCTGCGGGACCTCCACGGAGCCGAGGCTCCGCATCCGCTTTTTGCCTTCCTTCTGCTTTTCCAGCAGTTTTTTCTTGCGCGTGATGTCGCCGCCGTAGCACTTGGCCAGCACGTCCTTGCGCAGCGCGCGGACCGTCTCGCGGGCGATGACCTTGCCGCCGACGGCCACCTGCACGGGAATCTCGAAGAGCTGGCGCGGCAGGTGTTCCTTCAGCTTTTCCGCGATCCGCCGCGCGCGGGGGTAGCTCTTGTCCGTGTGGACGATGAAACTCAGCGCGTCCACGATGTCGCCGCTGAGCAGGACGTCCAGCTTGACCAGACTGCCGGGGCGGTAGTCCAGCATCTCATAGTCCAGAGAGGCGTAGCCGCGCGTGCGGCTCTTCAGCGCGTCGAAAAAGTCGTAGATGATCTCTCCCAGCGGCAGTTCGTAGTGCAGCTCCACGCGCCCGCCGCCGCCGCCGCCCGCGCCCGCGCCGTCGAGGTAGGTCATGTCGCGGTAGACCCCGCGCCGCTCCTGGCACAGCTCCATCAAACTGCCCACATACATCTGCGGCGTAATCACCGACGCCTTGACAAACGGCTCCTCGGCGCGTTCGATGCGCGAGGGGTCCGGATAATTCAGGGGGTTGTCAATCCAGATCACCTGCCCGTCGGTCAGCGTGATTTTATAGATCACGCTGGGCGCGGTGGTGATCAGGTCCAGATTGTACTCGCGCTCCAGGCGCTCCTGAATGACCTCCATGTGGAGCAATCCCAGAAAGCCGCAGCGGAAGCCGTAGCCCAGCGCCACCGACGTCTCCGGCTCGAAGGTCAGCGAGGCGTCGTTGAGGAAGAGCTTTTCCAGCGCGTCGCGCAGGTCGGGGTATTTCGCGCCGTCGGCCGGATAGATGCCCGAAAACACCATGGGCTGTGTCTTTTTGAAGCCGGGCAGGGCCGTCTCCGCGGGGCGTCCGGCCCGCGTGACCGTGTCGCCCACGACCGTGTCGCGCACGGTCTTGATCGAGGCCGTAAAGTAGCCGACCTCGCCCGCGCTCAGCGCCGCGCACGGCTCCAGATTCAGCGGGCGGAGATAGCCGGTTTCCACAACGAGAAATTCCGCGCCGTTGGACATCATGCGCACCGTGTCGCCGGCCGCCAGCGTTCCGTCCGCCACGCGCACATAGACGATCACGCCGCGGTAGCTGTCGTACTGGCTGTCGAAAATCAACGCGCGCAGCGGCGCGTCCGGGTCGCCCTGCGGCGGCGGAACCTGCCGCACGACCGCCTCCAGCACCGCGCCGATATTCTGCCCGAGCTTGGCCGAAATGCGCGGCGCGTCGGCGGCGGGCAGGCCGATGACGTCCTCGATCTCCGCGGCGGCGCGGTCGGGGTCGGCGGCGGGCAGGTCGATCTTGTTGATGACCGGAATCAGCTCCAGATCATGCTCCAGCGCGAGGTAGGCGTTGGCCAGCGTCTGCGCCTCGATGCCCTGCGCGGCGTCCACGACGAGGAGCGCGCCCTCGCACGCGGCCAGGGAGCGGGAGACCTCGTAGTTGAAATCGACATGCCCCGGCGTGTCGATCAGGTTTAGAAAATATTCCTGCCCGTCGGAGGCGGTATAGGACAGGCGGACGGCGCGCGCCTTGATGGTGATGCCGCGCTCGCGCTCCAGGTCCATATTGTCCAGCAGCTGGTCGGCCATTTCGCGCCGCTCCACAGAGCGCGTGGACTCGATGATGCGGTCGGCCAGCGTGGATTTTCCGTGGTCGATATGGGCAATGATGCAAAAATTGCGGTTTAGGTTCCGTTGGCTCATGTGCATTCTCCCGTTTGTGTCAAGATGTTCTTGAACATTATAGCACCGCGGAGAGGAATACGCAAGAAGGGGGATGCGCCCTACGCAGGGCTTGTGCGGAACTTTGTCAATCCTCAGTCGGCTTCGCCGACAGCTCCTTTAGGAAAGGAGCCTTGGGACGGGGGAGCCTTACAGGACGCGCAAGCCTCCTTTCGTAAAGGAGGTGGCACGCCGTAAGGCGTGACGGAGGATTTTAGGGCGGGGTATGGGTTTGGGGGAAACGCGGCGGGCGATTGGAAATCGCCCCTACGGCGGGGCCGCAAACCCCTGTAGGC
>WRLJ01000231.1 GCA_009777685.1 Oscillospiraceae bacterium
CCCCCCCCCCCGGGGGGGGGGGGGCCGTTTTTCCCCGGGCCTTTGCCCCCCCCCGCGGGGGGCGGGGGGCGCGGGCGGCCGGGCATCTCGGGCGCCTGCGCCCCGCCGTTAAGGAGTTTGGCGCGGACAAGGCCTATGTGGCGGAGGTTTTCGGCATGTATCACGCCTCCGCGTCTCTGCACTCCGGTATCGACACCTACGCGGCGGAGCATTTTGACTTTGTCGTGGGCGTGGGCTTCCTCACCGGCGCGCCGCACGGGCGGCCCTATGACGATTTATCCTACGCCTCCGGCGCCGTGCGGTTTCTGAAGGCCATTGACCCCGTAAAGACCACGGTACTGCTCACCGGCAGCAACGGAACCAAATGGCGGCTGGTCAAGGACCCCTCGCTGGAGACGCGGATATGGATGTGGGAGGCCGTATCCGCGGGCGCGAATTTGTGGAACTGTATGTTCAACGGGATTCACCCCGACGCGGCGGAGGACCGGCGCAACGCCTATATCGAAAGCGACGTCTACCGGTATCTGGAGGAGAACCGGGACGTGCTCCAGGGCCAGTCGCCGGTGCGCGAGGCGGCCATCCTTTTTTCCGGCCCCACGCGCGACCGGTTCGGGCGCGACGACGAGGCGGAGGACCGCTATTGCGTGGGAATCCGGGGACTGGAGCGGGTGCTGAACGGCGCGCACATCCCCTACGGCTTTATCCCCGAACGCGATCTGAGCCCGGACGCGCTCCGGGACGTCAAGGTGCTGTGCCTGCCCAACTGCGCGTGTTTATCGGACGCCCACGCGGAGGTGATCCGCGCGTATGTGCGAAACGGCGGCAGTCTGGCGGCAAGCCTGGAAACCTCGCTCTATGACGAGGAGGGCGTCAGGCGGGCAGACTTCACGCTCTCCGATGTTTTGGGCGTGAGCGCCACCGGCATGATCAAGGACACCTCGCAGGACTGCTACCATATGATCCGCGCGAAGGATCACCCCCTGCTGCGCGGCATGGGCGCGGACCGCACCCGTTTCCTCATCAACGGCGGCGAAACACTGCTTGTCTCCCCCGCCGGCGAAGGCGAGACCGTGGCGGCCTATGTGCCCATCATCCCCAACCAATATCCTGAGCAGGCATGGATCCGCGATGAATACACGCGCTTCCCCACCGTTTACTGCCACACCTACGGCCAGGGGCGCGTCGTTTATTTCGCCAACAATATGGAGGCGCTGGTCTGCCGAAACGGGCACGAGGATTTTTATGATCTGGTGCGCAACGCCCTGTGTTATCTGCGCGGCGGCCCGTGGATGCTGGAGACGGACGCGCCGGAGACCACGCATATCAGCCTTCTGCAAAGCATCCGCCGCCGGGAGAGCTTTCTTCTCTCCTGCGTCAACCACCTCACCGGCCCGGGCCGCGCGGCGCGCGCCCTGCGCCCGGCGGATGCGTGCAGGGTCACTCTCCGCCTACCCGATATCTCCTCCGCGCGGGTGGAAACGCTCTATTCCGGGGACGGGAGCGAAATCCGCGCGGTACGCCAAAGCGCCGGAGACGGCCTATGGGAGCTGGAGCTGGAAATCCCCGCGTTTCATGAGTTTATTTCGGCGCATATCCTCACGGCGCCGCCGGTCTCCGGCGATCACGTCAAAAGGTGAATTCTATCAGGAAAGAGGCAACGCCATGCAATCATTCACACAGTACGCACCCACGGAAATCGTATTCGGCCGGGGCGCGGAGGACCGGCTGGCCGAATGGGTCAAAAAGCACGGCGGCTCCCGCGTGATGCTCGTATACGGCGGCGGCAGCGCGGTCCGCTCCGGACTGCTTCCGAAGCTGGAGGCCCTGCTGGAAAAGGAGGGCGTCCCTTGCGCCGCGCTCGGGGGCGTACAGCCAAATCCCCTGCTGTCCTTCGCGCGGGAAGGCGTCGTCCGCGCCCGTGAATTCGGCGCGGATATGATCGTGGCGGTGGGCGGCGGCAGCGCCATCGACACCGCCAAGGCCATCGCCCACGGCGCGGCCAATCCCGGCACGGATATCTGGCAGTTCTGGAAAGCCGAACGCCCGCTGACCCAAAGCCTGCCGGTGGGCGTGGTGCTCACCCTGTCCGCCGCGGGCAGTGAAACCAGCAGCTCGGCGGTCATCACCAACCAGGAAACGGGTGAAAAGCGCGGCATCAACACGGATTTCAACCGTCCCCGTTTTGCGCTGATGAATCCGGAGCTGACCTTTACCCTGCCGCCCTTTCAAATCGCCTGCGGTATCGTGGATATCATGATGCACACGCTGGACCGCTATTTCACGAAAACGGAGGGCAACGAGTTTACCGACGAGGTCGCCGAAGCCCTGCTGCGCGTGGTGATCCGGAACGGGCGCAAGGCCATGGCCGACCCGGCGGACTATGACGCCATGAGCGAGCTGATGTGGTGCGGAAGCGTTTCCCACAACGGCTTGACGGGTCTCGGGGTCGTCATGGACTTTTCCGTGCATCAGCTGGGGCACGAGCTGGGCGGCATGTTCGATATCGCGCACGGGGCGAGCCTCTCGATTCTGTGGGGCTCCTGGGCCTCGTATGTCCGCGGGGAAAAGCCCGAACGCTTCGCCCGCTACGCCGAAAAGGTCTGGGGCGTCACGGACGCGGCGGACACGGAGGCCGCCGCGCTGGCGGGCATTGAGAAAACCGTGGACTATTTCAGGGAGCTGAATATGCCCGTCTGTTTTTCCGGCGGAGCGATGGGCGTACAGCCCGAGCCGGTGATCGCCGAGCTGGCCCTGCGCTGTTCCTTCTATGAAAAACGGCTGGTGGGGCAGTTTAAGAAGCTGGACAGGGAGGACCTGTACAACATTTACACCGCGGCCAACCGCTAAAGACGGGGGCGGAAGAAAGGAGCTGGGTCTGATGCTGAATATTGCGGTCGTCGGCACGGGGAATATCTCCAGACTGCACATCGAGGGGTATCTGGCGTTTCCCGAACGGTGCCGTATCGCCGCGCTGTGCGATATCGCGCCCGAAAAAGCCCATGAGAAAAAGCGCGCCTACGGTCTGGACGGCGCGAAGGTATACGCCTCGCACAGGGACCTGCTGGCGGACGGTGGCCTTGACATCGTCAGCGTCTGCACGCCGCCCTTCTGCCACGCCGAAATCGCGGCCGACGCGCTGAACGCGGGCGTGAACGTGCTGGGCGAAAAGCCGATGGCCTCCTCGCTGGAGGAATGCGACGCGATGCTGGCCGCCGAACGGAAAAGCGGCAAAATTCTTTCCGTCGTCGCGCAAAACCGTTTCCGAGACCCGATCAAAAACCTAAAGGCCGCGCTGGACAGCGGCCTGGCCGGGCGCGTGACGCACGCGCAGGTGGATTCGTACTGGTGGCGCGGGCACAGCTACTACGACCTATGGTGGCGCGGGCGCTGGGACCGCGAGGGCGGCGGCTGTACGCTCAACCACGCCGTCCACCACATCGACATGCTGCTGTGGATGCTGGGCGAGCCGCAAGCCGTCACCGCCGTCCTGAGCAACGCGGCGCACGGCAACGCCGAGGTGGAGGACATTTCCCTGGCCGCGCTGCAATACCCCGGCGGCACGCTGGCGCAGATCACCAGCTCCGTCATTCACCACGGCGAGGAACAGCAGCTGATTTTCCAATGTGAACGGGCGC
>WRLJ01000232.1 GCA_009777685.1 Oscillospiraceae bacterium
AGCGCGGACAGCGCGCCTGTCAGCGTACCCGCCGGCGCGGGCGAGGTCAGCTCCACATGCCGCCGTCCCGCGCTGTCACGGTAGACCGCCGCGTACACGCCCGGAAAAACGCTCTCCATAAACCGCTCCACGCGCCGCTCGGCCACCTTGTCAAACTCCAGCTCCTGGCTGACCTCCTCGGCCACATCATCCAGAATGCGTGAGACCTCCGCGTACTGGCGGCATACCTGCCTGCGGTTTTCCATCAGGCGGGACCGGTACTGCCGCCGCTGGAGCATCGCCTCAAGCTCCTCATTGGCGACGGCGACAAATTTTTTCAGCTGAATACAGCGGTTGGCGAAATACGGCGGAAAATCCGCGCTGTCCGCGCGCATCCGGCTCAACAGCCTGCCGGACGCGTCGGCCAGCGCGTGCCATGTCCCGGCGTTGTTCTGATCCCAGCATTCGCCGCGCATCCGGCAGCGGCGGCAGACGCGCTCGGCCACGCGATCGTAAACCATGGCAATGTCATTGTCGTTGCGGTGGCGGTCCCGGTCAAAGGCCCCTGTCAGCGTTTCGTGCAGGGCACGGAACGCGGAGGACGCGCCGCTCAGCCGCCGCCGCGCGTAGCTCTGTACCCGCTTGTCCGCGTCGTGGTTTTGGAACGGCTCGTCCTCCGCGACGACCTCCCGCGCGCCGGCCCGGAAGGGGAGCAGCATGGCCGTGACGCTGACCACGAACGTCTCCAGCAGCACCGACACGCGCAGGGGCTGGGTACCCGCCCACAGCGCGGCGATGCCGCACCCCAGCACATAGACGACCACCGCCGTCAGCTTCCCCATGCGCCGGAACACGCCGGCCAGCAGCCCGGCAAAGCCGTAGGCCATCGAGAAAAACGGGTAGCCGACGCCTATATCCAGCGCGATGCCCGTCACCAGCCCGGAGGCACAGCCGCTACCCATGCCGCCCTGCCACGCGCAGTACAGCACAAACACGCCGGCGGCGATCCGCGCGGGGTGCAAAACCTCCATCACCGTGATTCCGGACAGCGCAATGAACAGCGTAGAGGCCAGCAGCAGCAGACTCACGCCGCGCTTGAAGCGCAGCTCGCCCATCCCCGCCGTGAAGGCCACGCGGTAAAAAAACGCCATACCGCCCATCATCAGCGTGTCAGTCAGAAAAAACAAGATCGTCCGCGGCTCCGGCCCGTCGCCCAGCAGAAATACGAGACCGATCAAAGCCCCCGCCGCCGCCGTGACCGCGGGCATAAAGGACACGCGCCCGCCCCAGGGGGTGCTGCGGAACATCACCCCGGCGGCATAGACCAGAACGGCGACGGCGATATACTTCGCCGCCCCGGCTCCCGAAAGCGTGAGATACCCCGCCAGCACGCCCAGCAGGGTAAGGACGCCTCCGGCTCCGGCCGGCGCGGCGGCGGCCCAGCTGACGCCCAGCGGCGCGGCGTCTCCGATGATCCTTGCGTGCGAGAGGCAAAAGCCGATGAGGAACCGCGCGGCATAGAGCGCGAACCGGCGCAGCGCGGGATGGGAAAGCAGGCCCGCCTCCAGGGCTATCGCTTGCTTGTCCTGCTTCATATCGCCCTTCCTTTCCAATGTGAGGATGAAGTGGATTTTGAACAATATAACACCTCGAAACCCCGGCTTTTTGTCGGGAAATGGGCGGATTTCTTTTCCCTTTGAAAAGTCCGGAAAAGGGCGGGCTTGACTTTTGGGTCCCGCCGCGATAGAATCGGGGGGCGGGAATCGTTCCCGTTTATATGGGGAGCGGGGGAGCGGAGGGTGAAATTTTAGTGTTATGAAGTTTAACCGCTGTATGTTTATCTTGACGGGAATCGTTATTTTTGTGGTATTTCTGCCTTCGTGCGTACCGCAAAATGCTCATTCGCCGCCGGATGAAGCGGCGCTCAACCCGCCGGCGACGGTTTCCTCCTATCCCGCCGATGAGGGTATGCGCGTCATCATGGATGACCATGATATAGCCGGATATGAATCCTATAAGGCGGACCTGGAAAGCGCCCTGCGAAACGGGAACGCGGCGCATACACGCTTTGACCCGGATGAACCGTTGTTGATTTGTACTTACAGAGCGGTTCCCTGCAATATGACGGGGAATGCGGAGGATCGTTTTCTTGTATTTTGGCTTGCCCAACCTGAAAACCAAGACCATTCAGGAAAAATAGAATATGACAGTTTTTACATGTATGGGTTAGTATCACAAGGAAAGCTGACGGTGGTTCAAGAGGATACCGTTCTTGCCAACAGCGCCCCGGGTTATTTAGCGCTCTCTCCCGTTGATTTTGACGGCGACGGTCTGGATGAGATCCTTTTCGTCTGCCCTACGGGAGGAAGCGGCGGCACGTACTCCCTGAGTCTGTTTGACGTTAAGAACGGCCTGCTGCGGGAACACCGGATATCCGCCTGGAATTACAACATCTCGTCTTTTGAGGATAAAACGGGTTTTCATGTGGATTTTGCGTGTGATTTCAGCGTGGAGGAAGCCGGCGGTGTTGTTGAGCTGCACATAACCAGTTATATTTGGGGAGAGCATCATCTTGACTCATTGGGATACGGGTATGAGGTATTTGTGTTTCATTCCATGGAAGAAGGGTTTGTCCTGACAAAACGCATGTTTGAAGAAACGCGGGATTGATTCAGACGGGCCAGACAGGGATTGGACCAAGGTGTATCCATTGGGTTGCAGGGGAGACCGTCCCGGCCGCCCGCGCCCCCCACGCACCCCGGTCGCCCGCGGACGCCATATATGGCGTCCCTACACAGGAAAAACCATCCTATGCAGGTCGTAGGGGCGGCAATCTGCCGCCCGTCCGTTTCCCTGGTCACCCGGCCCATTCCCCCAACACGCAAAATGGGGGAACACGGCAGATCCCACATTGGCCGGATAACGGACAACGGCGCGCCGAGGGCGTCGCGCCCTACGGCGTGTGCGGACGGGGCAAACGCGGTGCGCAGGCAAACGCGGACGAACGCAGTTCGTCCCTACAAAGAAAACCACCCTACAGAAACTAACCGGTGGACGGGCAAACGGTGAAAACCTTTCCCCGAGAGTTTGCGGATAACCTGCGGGACGCAGAGGGCTGCGTCCCCTACAGGGGTTTGTGCAACCGGCGGATAGGATATGAGCAGTACATTGCAAGCAATATCGAATGACACATCACGGAGGTTATGTATGCCGCTGGAACTGGAAACCAAACTGCGCGTGCCGGACCGGCTGACGATGGGGCGGCTGACGGACGACACGGAGATTTTCGACGCCCGCATCAGCGAGCCGCGCGCCGTCGCCATGGAGGCGTTCTATTATGACACGCCCAGGGACGCCCTCAACGAGCGCCAGTGGACGCTGCGGATTCGCCGCGAGGACGGCGTGTCCATCGGCGTGTTTAAGTCCATGCACACCATCGAGGGCTCGGTGTTCGAGCGCGAGGAGCTGTCCTGCGCGGCGGCGTCGGTTGAGGAGGCCGTGCCGCTGCTGGTCGGGCTGGGGGCTCCGGCGGAGCTGCTGAACATGCAGCCTTTTGTGGAACGGTGCCGCATTCAGTATACGCGCACCGCCTGCTGCCTGCGTCTGGAGGACGACAGCGTCTGTGAGTTTGCCGCGGACGAGGGCGTC
>WRLJ01000233.1 GCA_009777685.1 Oscillospiraceae bacterium
TACCGGCGGCGCGGCCTCCGGCCCGGTCAGCTTTATGCGCGGGTTCAACCCCGCCACCGAAGCCGTCAAGCAGGGCGGCACGCGGCGCGGCGCGAATATGGGCGTACTGCGCGCCGACCATCCCGACATTCTGGATTTTATCCGCTGTAAGTCCGACACGGCCCAGCTGGCCAACTTCAACATCTCCGTGGGGCTGACCGAGGCATTTATGGAGGCCGCCGCCGCGGGCCGCGAGTATACGCTGATCGACCCTCGGGGCGGGGGGCGTTATCCGGCGGGGACCCTGAACGCCTCCGAGGTGCTGGACGCCATCGTGGAGGCGGCGTGGTCCACCGGTGAGCCGGGCATCCTCTTCCTCGACCGGATCAATCGCGCCAGCCCCGTCCCCGCGCTGGGGGAGATCGAGTCCACCAACCCCTGCGGCGAACAGCCGCTTCTGCCCTACGAGTCGTGCAACCTCGGCTCCATCAACCTGAAAAACATGGCGCGCGCGGACGGCTCCGATCTGGACTGGGGCAAGCTGGAGTCTGTCACGCGCCTGTCCGTGCGGTTTCTGGACAACGTCATCGACGTCAACCGCTACCCGCTGGAGGTCATCGCGGAGGCCACGCGCCAAACGCGCAAGATCGGCCTGGGCGTGATGGGCTTCGCGGACCTGCTTTTGCTGCTGGGCGTCCCCTACGACAGCGCGGAGGGCGTCGCGCTGGGCGGGCGGGTGATGGCGTTTATCGACCGCGCCGCCAAGGAGGAGAGCGCGCTTCTGGCGTCTGAGCGCGGCCCGTTCCCGGCCTTTGAGGCCAGCGCCCTGAAAATCCCGCGCCGCAACGCGACGCTGACGACCATCGCGCCGACGGGGACGATCTCGATGATCGCGGGCGTCTCGTCCGGCATCGAGCCGGTCTTCGCCTATGCCTTCACGCGGCACATTATGGACGGCGCGCGGATGACGGAATGGAACCCCATCCTGCGCGGCGTGCTGGAGCGTCACGGCGTATCGGCCCTGGAGGAACTGCCGGAGGCCGTGCGCCGCGTTTTTGTGAGCGCCCACGAGGTCATCCCGGAGTGGCACATCCGGATGCAGGCCGCCTTTCAGGAGCATGTGGACAACGCGGTGTCCAAAACGGTCAACTTCCCCGCCGGCGCCGCGCCCGAACAGGTCCGCGAGGTCTTCGAGCTGGCCTGGCGGCTGGGCTGTAAGGGCGTGACCATCTACCGCGACGGCAGCCGGCAAGGGCAGGTTCTGGTCAAAGAGAGCCGCGAGGAGCCCCCGCCGCCCGAAATCAGCGCTCAGCAGCCCGTCACGCCCCGCCGCCGCGCGCGTGTGACGCACGGGCAGACCGAGCGGGTGGAGGTCGGGTGCGGGCATTTGTACATCACCGTCAACTCGGACGAGGACGGGATTTGCGAGATTTTCACCAACACCGGCAAAAAAGGCGGCTGCCCCTCGCAGTCGGAGGCGACGGCGCGGCTGGCGTCGGCGGCCCTGCGGGCGGGCATGGACCCGGCGTACATCGTGCGGCAGCTGCGCGGCATCCGCTGTCCGGCGACCATCCGCCACAACGCCCGCAACGGCGGGACCGGCGCGGAGGCGCAGTGTACTTCCTGCCCCGACGCCATCGCCCGCGTGCTGGAGCGCCTGACCGGCCTTGGCGGCGCGGAGCCCCGCGCGCAAAGCGGCCCGGCCTGTCCGGAATGCGAGGAGCCGCTGACCCATGAGAGCGGCTGTGTGATTTGCCGGAACTGCGGCTACAGCCAGTGCGGCTGATTCAGGCTTCGCGCTCTCCCTGTTCATAAAACAAGAAGGAGGTCATTCGCTATGACAAACCGCAGACGTTCGGGCATCGTACTGCCCGTGTTCTCTCTGCCGTCTCCGCAGGGGATCGGCACGTTCGGCCAGAGCGCCTATAGGTTCATCGACTTCCTTGTGCTGGCCGGCCAGAGCGACTGGCAGATTCTCCCCCTCTCGCCCACGGGATTCGGCGACAGCCCGTACCAGAGCTGCTCGGCGCGGGCGGGCAACCCGTACTTCATTGATCTGGAAATTCTGGAGCGCGAGGGTCTGCTGGAGCCGGACGACTACCGCTTTGCCGATTTCGGGCAGAACGTCGACCGGGCGGACTACGCCGCCCTCTACCGCGAGCGGCCCGAGGTCCTGCGCAAGGCGTGGACGCGGGGCCGGGAGACCCTGCGGGAGGCGCTGGACGCATTCCGCGAGGAAAACCGCTCCTGGCTGCCGGACTACGCGCTGTACATGGCCGTCAAGGCGAAGTTCGGCATGGCCGCGCTGCGCGACTGGCCGGACGAGCGCATCCTGCGCCGCGATCCAGAAAGCCTGACCACCTACCGCACCCTGCTGGCCCGCGAGGTTGAGTACCATGAGTTCGTCCAGCTACTGTTCTACCGCCAATGGGCGGACCTGAAGGCCTACGCGGAGGAGAAGGGCATCCGCATCATCGGCGATGTGCCCATCTATGTCGCCGAGGACAGCGTGGAGGTCTGGGCCGAGGGGCATTTGTTCCAGCTGGCCGGGCCGGGCCGCCCGTCCCGCGTGGCGGGGGTGCCGCCCGATCTGTTCAGCGATACGGGACAGCTCTGGGGCAACCCGCTGTACGACTGGAAGGTACATCAAAAAGACGGCTACGCCTGGTGGATCGACCGCCTGCGCCACGCCGCGCGGTTCTTCGACGTCATCCGCGTGGACCACTTCCGGGGATTTTACAACTACTGGGCCGTCGAGGCCGGGGAGGAGACGGCGGAGAAGGGCGTCTGGGAGTACGGTCCCGGCATGGACTTCATCCGCGCCGTCCGCGAGGCTCTGCCGGAGGTGGAGCTGATCGCCGAGGATCTGGGCGAACTGGACGCGGAGGCGATCGCCTTCATCCGCGAGAGCGGCATCCCCGGCATGAGCGTGTCGATTTACGGCTTTGACCCCTGCGGCGACGGGCCGTATCTGGCGCACAACGTCGGGCGGGACACGGCGGCCTATACGACCACGCATGACAGCCCGACGTTCGTGGGCTGGCTCCACGGCGAGGCGTCGGAGGCTTCGCGGGACTTTGCCAATGCCTATCTGCGCCTGAGCATGGAGGAGGGCGCGGGCTGGGGCGCGGTCAAATCGGTCTGGGGCACCGCCGCGCGCCGCGCGATGGCCCCCTTGCAGGATATTTTAGGGCTGAGCAACGACGCGCGGATCAACCTGCCGTCCACGCTGGGCGGGAACAACTGGCGCTGGCGCATCCGCGAGGAGGCGCTCAACGAGCATGTGGCGGGCCTGCTGCGCTTCATCACAGGCATCTACCGCCGCCTCCCGCCGCCGCCGGAAACGGAAGCGGAGCCTGAGGTTGAGGCGGGGGACGGGGATTAGGGTCGGACCGAAAACCCGCAGGGGACGGTACGCGGTTTTGGGGTATTGCGCCGCAACGCGCCGGGGGTGGTTCCCCCGGCGCGTTGTAGTTGTAATGGACAAATGGTGCGTTGTGTGATCTTCCCCCCAGCCGGTGTATAATGAACCCCAACGTGAAAAATGGGAAAACACGGCGCGATGTGGGCATCGCGCCCTACGCATGGCGGGGCGGAAACCCTGTAGGGGACGCGGCCCTCCGCGTCCCGCAAA
>WRLJ01000234.1 GCA_009777685.1 Oscillospiraceae bacterium
CGCGATGGCTCCGGCCGTCAAGGACGGCGATCTGGTGCTCTTCTACCGGTACACCGGCAGCGGATATCTGCCCCGGGACACGGTGGCGCTGGATATCCTCGGGCGCAGACAGGTGCGGCGGGTGATCGCCGTAGCGGGAGACACCGTGGATATTACGGAAAACGGACTGATCATCAACAACGCCCTCCAGCAGGAGCCGGACATCTATCAACGGACAGAACGCTACGCCGAAGGCATCCGCTTTCCCCTGACCGTACCCGAAGGACACGTCTTTCTGTTGGGAGACAGCCGGGCGGGGGCCGAAGACAGCCGGATATACGGCTGCGTGAGAATCGAGGACACCCTGGGCAAGGTCATGGCGATCATTCGCCGGAGAAATCTCTGACCCCCCTTACGCGCTTGACATGGGACGCGGGACTGTGACGTCAAGACCGGGCGGCTCATGTGAATATAGAACGCATCCCCCTCAAAACAAAACTAAAACCCAAAAAACAAAAAATCAAAAAAATAAAAAACAAGGAGTGTCAAACAAAATGACCAGAAAAATTTCGATGTTCAAACTGACAACCAGCCTCGCGATGGCGCTGATCCTGAGCCTCAGCCTGGCCCTGCCGGCGCTGGCGGACCCCCCGACAGACCCGATTACCTGGGACTTCGGAACCGAAGAGCACCCCGCGAAAGCGGCGCTGACCAAAATCCTGGAGATGGGTCACGGAACGACCACCCCCACCGCCGACTTTATCTTCGAGTTCGAGCCGACCTCGTTTGACGGCAGAACCACCCCGGAGGCCCTGGCGACGATTCCCAAAATCAGGACGGACTGGACCGTGACCCTGGGCTTTACCGGCGCGAACACGGGCACAACGGTCAACGGCACCAAAACCATCATCCGCGAAAGCGGCGATCTCTTCGAGGGCATCAACTGGCCCAAGACCGGCGTGTATGTATACACCGTAAGCGAGCGTGAGAAAACCTACACCATTGACGACGAGTTTAAGGAAGACATGATCTATTCGGAGGCGGTCTACGACCTCTACGTATATGTCAGCGAAGGCAAGGGCGGGACCCGCTATGTGTACGCCGTCGGCGCGGTCATCGTGGCGGCCGACTCCTCCAATGAGGACGACGTGGGCAGCAAGGTGGACCCGACGCCGAAGGACCCGGATGTAACCGGCGACTATTCCAAGATGGTCTTCACCAACACCTACCTGAAGAGAACGACCGATAAGGAAGACGAAATCGACAAGAACGCCTTTGAGGTCAGCAAAGAGGTCGAGGGAGCGATCCTGGACGAAGGAAAGTACTTTGAGTTCTCCGTGACCGTCTCCAACCCGACGGTGCTCGACAAAGAGGAGCAGACATACAGAGCCTACGTCCTGAATGAAGCCGGCGCCGTCGTGACCGCCGAGGAGAACTACGCGAGCCTCGGCACGGACGGCAAGCTCCAGAAATACATCGAGTTCGAGACCGGCCAGCCCCTGACGGTCCACCTGAAGCACGGCCAGCGGCTGATCTTCACCGACCTGTACGTGGGCGGCAGCTTCACCGTAACGGAAGCGGCAGAGGCGGATTATACGCCCAGAAGCGTCCTGACGCTCGACGGGGATTCGACCAACATCCCCGGCGCGGAAGGAATGCCGCTGACCGTCCCGGTGAGCGGGGTGGCCTACCTCGGAGAGAGCACCAACAGCGCGGCCTATACCAACGCCTATAAGCTGGTCGCCCCCACCGGCATCAGCGTGGACAATCTGCCTTATGCCGTGATGCTCCTGGCCGCGCTGGCCGCCCTCGTGATTGCCATGGCGGTCAAAGCCCGCAAAAGAGCCGGACACGGCGGCCGATAACGGACAGCGGAACCTCAGCAAGCCGTTAAGAACAGAAAGGAGTCCCACAGGACATGAAAGCGAATCAAATAGCCGGAAAAACCATCAAATTTATCCACGGGAATATCAATATCGCGCTGCTGACAGTCATCCTGCTGCTCATTGCCTTTGCCGGATATGCCCTGTGGGACTCGGAACAGATTTACCAGGCGGCGGATAAATCGAACTACGCGGTTTATAAGCCCGGATCAGCGGATGAAGGGAGGTCCTTTCAGGAATTGCAGTCCCTCAACGCGGACGTGATCGCGTGGCTCCAGGTGTACGGAACGAACATTGATTACCCGGTAACCCAGGGGCGCGACAACATGAAATATGTGAACACCAACGCGGAGGGACTGTATTCCCTGTCGGGCGCCATCTTCCTGGACTCCGGCAACAGCAGTGATTTCAGTGATTTCAACAGCATTCTATACGGGCATCACATGGAAAAAAAGGTGATGTTCGGTGAGATCGGGACATTCTCCAGCCGGGAGGTGTTCGACTCCCGCCGGTACGGAAACCTGTATTTCAACGGGAAAGACCACGGCATCGAGTTCTTCGCCTTTCTCCATACGGACGCTTATGACAGCGCGGTATTCAGGCCGAGGGTGCGGGAAGAGGCGCGCGGGGCGTATCTGGACAGCCTGCTCGGGAAAGCGATGTATATCAGAGACATCGGGGTTACAGCCGAGGACCGTATCGTTCTGCTGAGTACCTGCTCGGCCAGCTCGACGAACGGGCGGGACATCCTGATCGGAAGGCTCCGGGACGGGAGCTATGACGACCAGACCGTGACGGCGGGGGCTTACGAGGAAAAGGAGGAAGCGGACAGCCCAATCAGCCTGGTCCGGGAAATCCCCCTGTGGAGCCTGCTGCTGCTGTTGATATTGGCGGCGCTGCTGGTGATACGCATTTTTGAAATCTGCCGCGGCCGGCGGCGCAAATGAACCCGAAAGGAGGGCGGCAAACCATGAGCAGAATCGGAAAAACGAAGAACAGGCGGCTGCTGTGCGCGGTCACGGCATTCCTGATGATATGGACAATCGCGTCGCCCGCGGTCATATACGCGGCGGATGAGCCGATCCGGATTTCCGTCCGGCAAATCCTTTCCGCGTTCCCCTCCGCGGAGAGCGAGAGCTTTGTTTACCGTCTGAGGCCGCTCGGGGCGGACCACCCGATGCCTTTGGGAAGCACGGCGGAGGGATATACGTTTACTATATCCGGAAACCGCGTCACGGAGATCAGTTCCTGGAGGGCCGTCCGGCAGGGCGTCTACCGGTACGAGCTGTTTCCCGTGACCGGGAGGGAAAAGCCGGAGATTGTATACGACAGGCGGATGTATACGATTGAGATTTATGTGGACGCGGAGCTGAAGGTCTATATCGTCGTGCGGAACGGAGAGGGCGAGAAGGCGGGAACGATTGTGTTCACTCACCGGTACACGGAAGGCGGCGCGACGGAGCCGCCGTCCCCGACAAGCCCGCCGGCCACGGCCATCCCGCCGGAACCGCCCGGGGAGACAAGCCCGCCCGCAGTGACCCTCATCCCGCCGGAGCCTTCGCCTGAACCGACGGAACCGCCGGAGCCGCCGGAGGGGACAAGCCCGCCCGTGCCGACGGCCGTCCCGCCGGAACCGACGCCTTCCCCCGAAGGGACGGAGCCGCCGGAGGAAATTGTGGAAGGCGGTACGGATGAGAAGCCGCCGGGTGAGGTCGGGCCGGGAGGCGGGTTTG
>WRLJ01000235.1 GCA_009777685.1 Oscillospiraceae bacterium
GTTTTCCCGGGGAGAGGGGCGGGGGGACTGCCAAGCCCCCCAGTGGGGGGTCCGGGGGAGACCTCCCCCGGAAATGCCTGAACACCACCCAAACCCACAGCCGCACGGGCAAACGGTGAAAACCCGTTCCTCAAAGTTTGCAGATAACCTGCGGGACGCCGAGGTCTGCGTCCCCTACGGCCTGTGCGGCGGGGCAAACGCGGACGGCATCAGAGCAGCAGGAAATGCCCTTACCCTGGGAGGGCGATATAGAGTATTGCAAAACGGCGCGCGGCGTAGTATGATAGAGATGCGTCATATCCCGACATCAATCGCCGCCCCCTCGGGGGGCGCGGAACCGGAAGGTGGTCAACTTTGATTCGGAAAAAAACTGAGCTGACGGCCGCGGCCGACTCAGCCCCCACCGTCATTGGAAAGGGCGTCAAGCTCGAATCGGCCAAGCTCTCGGGAACAGAGCCGATCGTCATCAACGGGACCTATCTGGGCGACGTCGACCTGGACGGCTTCCTGACGGTCGGCGAGAGCGGGAGCGTCATCGGGAACGTGCGGGCCAGGCACATCGAAATCGCGGGCAAGGTGCGGGGCGTCATCGTTTGCAGCGGCACGGTGCGTCTGACCTCGTCGGCCTATGTGGAGGGCGGCATCGCGACGCAGATTCTGAAAACCGACGAGGGCGCCCAAATGAACGGGCAGTGCCGCATGATGAACGAGCAGACGGAGAATATCGCGCTGGAGCTGTCGGACATTGAGGGCAAGCTGAATTTTGATTTTTCCCAGCTGGGCGACGCGCTGATTCCGGACACCGGCATCCCCGTTGTCGCCGCCAAAAAATAAACCGCCGCCCCGGAGGGCGAAAAAAAGGGACGCGTTTTGCGTCCCTTTTTGTATTGGCGGGTCCGGTCATCTGGCCGCGTATTCGATTTCATCCAGGAGCTCCGGCGGGGATTCCGAGGTCGTGCGGTTGATCTTCTGCATCACGTTTGACAGATACTGTATGCGCTGTTGCGTCTTGAAGTTATAACGGTTCAGCACCTCGGCGAACAGCGGATTCTGCATCAGCTTCTCCCGTATCGCGGCGGAAAACGGGCAGTATGTGGTCAGAAGCCTGCGGACGTTTTTGTTCAGGCGCAGCGAGCCGTTGGCCTCATACAGCAGCCACTCGGAGTAATTGGAGATAAAGACCGTCTTGAAATTGTTTTTCGCGCGCACAAGCTCCTCGCGGATGGCGTCCTTGACCTCGATCGGAAAATCGCGGTTGTTGCGGTAAAATTGCAGGTAATCGCAGTATTCGCTGGTCAGCGAGGGATTGGTCACGTCGTTCCAGCGCATCCCCTGAACGCGCTTGCACATTTCCCAGCGGAATTCGCCGGTCAGGCGGATGAGCAGATTTTTCAGGTCGCCCTCCAGAAACAGGGACATGAACATACGCGCCGGCGTGGTGCGCTTCCGGCCGTCTATCTCCTGCCACATGGCCCCGCGCACGCCGGCGTTGGGCATCAGGATGATTTCGGGCAGGACCTCCACATGCACAAACTCGTTGGGCACGCCGCATTTCAGGTTGGAATACGGCTTTTCCCGGAAATACGCGGAGAAATCAACGGCGCGGATTTCGTCAAACGCCTTTTTCAGCAAAGCCGGGGTAACCAGCGACCCCTCCGGCTTCCGGTGTACGTTGTGGTCGGCAAACAGCGGGCAGAAGATGGATATCTGCCCAAATGTGATTTTGTTGACGATGGGGACCACGTTTTCAATCTCAAAGCGCAGCTTTTCCCCCAAATCCGCCAGAAGACGGGTCTCCTCTTTGGCGTCTATCTTGCCCGAGGTCTTCATTTCGTGGAGATAGGCGGGGTAGTCCAGATCAAACTCGTTGCGGCTGGGCTCTTTCTTCCCCTCGTGGATGGCGGTCAGCCATTCGCGGAGCGTGTAAAAGCCCTGCTCCGGATCGCCCTTCACGGAATCGGCGATCGAGTATAGGAAGTCCGCGTTTTCAGGCCCCGCCAGCGCGGCGTCGACGTACCCGAAGTTCAGAAACATCTTGATGACCGTGGACGGGGCGCGGTCGGCCAGGCTTTTGAGAAAAACCTGCTGATAGATCGTATAAAACATCGCGGTCAGTTCCTTGCGCACACGCCGCGCGGCGGTATCGGAGCCGCCCCTTTCGGGAAGACCGGTGTACTCCTGTACCAGACGTATGAATTTATTGCAGGTTTCCTCGGGACAGCCGGAGTAGCTGAGGATGATGTCCAGCGAATCCGACAGATTCTGCTTGACGCCGCCGCCGCCGGCCGCCGCCGGGACGTTCGTGATCTCCTGAGAGGCCCGTTTGATCATCAGCTCGTCCTTGTAGGAGTGCAGGCGGGCGTGGAAGCCCGCGGCATCGATGCCGGTTATGTGAGACAGACCGGTCAGCTGCATCATCAGCGTTTCCACCGCGGCGTCCGCACCCTTGATGCCGAGCGAGTCAAAGTGCAGCTCGGAAATCAGGGAAAACAAATCATGCCCGCCGCCGCTTAGGATGACCTTGGCAATTCCGCCCAGATATTCCTGATACAGCCTGCATCCCTGGAGCGTATCCAGGATATCCTCCGCGCTTTTGCGCAGGAAGCCCGACGATATCCCGGGCTTTCCGTAGAAGAAGGCTCGGTGTACGGCGGGTTCCAGAGCCCTGATCTCCGTATAATAATCGTGCGCCCAATCCTCCAGCGGATCCGGCTCTGAAAACGGCGCGATCGCGGACAGGCCCGGCAGCTTTTTGGGGGTCAGGGCGTACAGGGCGCACAGGCGCTCGTACTGCGGATAGATTTCCATCACCGAGCGGTACGCGCCGTCGGCCTCCCGCTTCAGCACGGCCCGGTATTTCAGGAACGCGGAAATCTGGCGGCACATGGAATTGACCAGCAAATACGCCACATCCGCGTTGTCGCGCAGGAGCGCCTCCAGATCGCCGAGGCCGGCGTAGGGATAGGCGAACACCGTAGTGTCTGAAAGCGCGGTGTAGGTCAGGCAATGGCTGTCCGCGCCGAGGCCGCACAGGCCGATCATATCCCCGTTCTCGAAGCGGAACGGGCGCCCGCCCAGCGAGGCCTCCGCGCTCCCCTTGATGACAAACAGCAGCCGGCGCAGCGGTTCGCCTTCGCCGCATATCGCGGAGCCTTGCTTAAACTCCAACAGTGGCATAAAAAAACCTCACATCCTCATTCTTCTTTTATTATATCAGTTGCCGGCAAAAACACAACCCTTTATCTTGCCCGGGGGCCGCGCCCGGCGCTTTGCGCTTTTTTGGCTTGTGTTCCCGGGCGCGGGGGTATATACTGGAACAGGCTTGACGAAATTTAGAGGAGGCATGTACGGCATGGAGGAAAGGACGCGTCACCGGGCTTTTATGAAATGCCCCGACCTGAAGGGGGAGATGGAGAAAAGCGATCAGGAGATGAAGCGGCCGCAGCCGCCGCTGGGAAAGGCGGCCGCCGGACCGGTCATCGAGCTGCCGCCCTTTGGCGGCGCGCTCACGCGGCCGGCCTATATGGACCTGCTCGATACCCGCCGGAGCGAACGCTCCTATTCGGGCGCTCCGGTCACACA
>WRLJ01000236.1 GCA_009777685.1 Oscillospiraceae bacterium
ATGACCGGCAGGGGGGCTGGGGGCGGCACGCCCCCAGTGGGGGGTCCGGGGGAGACCTCCCCCGGAAATGCCTGAACACCACCCAAACCCACAGCCGCACGGGCAAACGGTGAAAACCTTTCCTCGGAGTTTGCGGATAACCTGCGGGACGCCGAGGTCTGCGTCCCCTACGGTGTGTGCGGCGGGGCGGACGCAAAGCCGCTGAAGGGTTTGCGGAAACGGCGGTTTTGTGCTAGAATCAAATCAGCGGATTCAGCGCCGGCGCGGAACGGGCGTCGGCGGAGGAAAGGGGAGGGGATACCCTGTGAAGCTGATCTTCAACGCCGACGATTTCGGGTACTGCAAGGGAATCAACCTGGGGATTGTCGAGGCCTGTCAAAACGGGCCGGTACGGTCCGCCACCATCATGGCCAACAAGCCCGGCTTTTACCACGCGGTCGGACTCGCGCATCAAAACCCCGGCTTGAGAGTCGGCGTGCATCTCACGCTGTCGTCAGGCCGGAGCGTCGGCGGGCCGTACAAAACCCTCACGGACTGTGAGGGTCATTTTCCCGGCTACGCGGAGGTAGAAAGCAAAGCCCGCTCGGGCGAGCTGGATTTGTCCGAGGTCGGGGCCGAGTACGAGGCGCAGATCCGAAAGGTCATCGCCGCGGGCATCACGCCGGATCACTTCGACGGCCACCACCATCTGCAAAACCTGCCCGGCGTCGCGGACGTCTTTTTGCGGCTTGCCAAGCAATACGGCGCTGCCGTCCGGTTCTTCGACCGCTCCCTGCTCGCGGGGGAGTACGCCGGAATCAAGACCACCGCCGCGTTCGAGGGCGGGTTTTACGGCGACGCCGTCAGCCCGGAGGGCTTGAAAGAAGTCCTGTCCTCCCGCCGCGGCGCGGACTCGCTGGAGGTCATGTGTCATCCGGGCTTTGTCGACCGCGCGCTGTATGAGGGAAGCGTGTACAGCCTTCAGCGCGTGTCGGAGCTGGATATCCTTACAAGCCGCGAAACACAGGATTTTATCCGGGAGAGCGGCTGGACGGTCTGTTCCTTCAGCGATCTGTGACCTCTTAGTACAATGTAACATCTAAAGGTTTACGCCGATGTGTAGGGGCGACCGGGACGGTCGTCCCTGCAATTTAGATGTTACGGCGTACTAGACGGCCTGTACGTCGCACAGTCTGGCATACGCGCCGCCGCGCGTGACCAGCTCGTCGTGGCGGCCCTGCTCGACAATGCGCCCGTTTTCCAGCACGATGATCTTGTCCGCGCTGCGTATCGTCGAGAGCCTGTGCGCGATTACGATCAGTGTGCGCGTCCCCGCGATGCTGTTTACGGCCTGCTGTATCTCCCGCTCCGTTTCCGTGTCGACCGACGAGGTGGCCTCGTCCAGCACCAGAACGGGCGAGTTGCGTAAAACCGAGCGGGCGATGGATATGCGCTGCTTCTGGCCGCCGGACAGGCGCACCCCGCGCTCTCCGATGACCGTGTCGTACCCTTCGGGCAGCGACTCGATATAGTCCGCGATGCACGCGGTGCGCGCCGCCCGCGCGATCTGCTCGCGCGTCGCGCCCTCACAGCCGTAGGCGATGTTCTCGCTGACGGTGCCGTTGAACAGGAATACGTCCTGCGGCACGAGGCTCAGCTGGTTGCGCAGGCTCTCCAGCGTCATGTCCCGCACGTCCGTCCCGTCCATCGTAATGCGCCCCCCGTCCGGATCGTAAAAACGGGTGATCAGCGCGGATATCGTGGTTTTGCCGACTCCCGTCGGGCCGACCAGCGCGACCATCTCCCCGGGCCGCACGTCAAAGCTGATATCCTCCAGCACGGGCAGGCCGCCCTTATAGGAAAACGACACGCCCTCAAAGCTCAGTTGTCCGGACAGCCGCCCCATATCCCGCGCTCCGGGAGCGTCCCGGATCGTTGGCTCGGTATCCAGCACCTCAAAGACGCGCTCCGCTCCCGCCAGCGCCAGCTGCATATCCTCGATCATCCGCGTCAGCTGGGATATCGGGGCGTAAAACAGGTTCAGGTACAGCAGGAACGCGACGACATCGGAGATCATCAGCCCCGCCCGGACGGCCAGAAGCGGTCCCGCGATCAGCACGATCACCGTGCCGATGTTCGTAATGAAGCCCACGGCCGGATTCAGCGAATTGGTGTAGAACAGCGCGCGCAGCAGCACGGTGGCGTGCTCGTCCGCCTTGACGCGGACCTTGTCCAGCTCCTGCTCCTGCCGGTTGAAGATTTGGATTTCCTTCATGCCGGAGAAATTGTCCTGCAATACGCCGTTCAGCTCGGCGATTTTGACCTGCCCGAGCTGGAAATTCCGGCGTATTTTCCGCAGCATGAACGACATGCCCGCCAGAAACGGGATGGGGATACAGCACAGCAGGGTCAGCGCGGGGTTGATCGTCAGCAGGATCGTCAGCACGCCGGCCAGCATGATCACGTTGGCCAGCAGCTCGGGTATGGCGTGGGCCACCAGATTTTCGACCGTCGAGGTGTCGTTGATCACGCGGCTCATCAGCTGCCCGGTCTGCTTGTCGTGGTAATAGCTCATCGACAGGCGCTGGAAATGGCCGTACAGGATGCTGCGAAGGCGCGAAACCAGCCGCCACGACGCCACATGGGACAGGTAATTCGTCAGGAACTGGCATACCGCGCGCGCGGCGAACAGGCCCAGCAGCAGCAGGGAAAGCCCCGTGATGACGTTCATTTTATCCTCAAATCCGCCGGCTTCCATAATGGCGATGATCTGACGGGTCACATACGGAACGTAGAGATTGACGGCGGTCACGGCGAACAGCGCCAGGGTCGAAACCGCCAGAAGAAAATACCACGGCTTTGCCGTTTTGAACAGCCTGATTAAATCCTTCATCCCAAAACCTTTCCTTTCGGAGGTGAAAATCCGGCGCGGGCGCCGCGCCGGGCCTTGTCCTTTGTGAGGTGCGGGGGGAGCTTACCGTTCCCCGGCGCACCACCGCAGCGCGTTTTCCAGCAGCCGCTGAAACTGCGGGTTGTGCCAGACGGGCAGACAGTGCCCCGGCGAGAGGACGCAGACCCGCCCTTTGCCCTGCGTGCGTGTATATCCCGCCGCGCAGACCCAGGCGGGGGTGTTGTGGTACGGGTCCTCGAGGTACCCGGCCTCGCCGCCCTGCGGAGGGGAGTACGACGCCATGAAGATATCGGCGTCAGGCGCGGTGACGTCCAGCCTGTAGTGTTCGTCCGTCTCGCAGAACATGCCCACGCCCTCCGCGACGGGGTGCCGCTTTACGGGCTGGACCGTGACGGGGCAGGCGTTCGGGTGATAGGTGAACCGCGAGCCGATCAGGCGGTCGAGGATTCCGGTGTCCTTGCCCGCGACAAGGGCGGTATGAACGGCCAGCAGTCCGCCGCCGTTTTCCACATAAGCGGCGAAAGCCCGCTGGACGGCCTCGGTCTTCCAGCTTGTCCTGTCGGACTGCGAGGCTTCGTCGCACTTGCTGAGAAGAACGGCGGGGGACTCCGCCAGCCTCTCCCGCCCGAAATCCTTCGCGTCGGGGGCGGGGTCGGAGGGAAAGCCCCGT
>WRLJ01000237.1 GCA_009777685.1 Oscillospiraceae bacterium
GGCTTGGCGATGTAATCCGCGGCCCCCAAAATCAGTCCCTTTTCCTCGTCGTCGGCATTGCTGAGGCCCGTGACGAACACCACGGGGATGCCGCTCGATTTTTCCGACGCCTTCAGCGCGGCGATCACGTCATACCCGTCCATTTCGGGCATGACGATGTCCAGTAAAATCACATCGGGGCTGTATTTCTCCACCGCGGCAAGGGCGCTTGCCCCGCTTTTGGCCGCGTAGATCGTGTACTCGGGGCTCAATATATGCGTGAGCGCCATAATGTTCGAGTTTTCATCATCCACAATGAGTACACTGTGCCGTTTCGCGTCATTCATGCTTTCACACCCATTTTTCCTTTAATTCAGACAGCGTGCCGGACGCCGCCTCAAAATCATAGTTTTCGACCTGCCGGACCAGCAATTCCGTACCCGGGACGGCACGAAGCTCGTCAAGCAGCATCACGCACTCGGGATTGATGTTTTGGAGCATCACCCCCAGCTTCTCAAACAGGGCCTGTACCTGAGCGGCGGGCAAGGCGGGGGAGGCAGGCGCTTGCCGCGCCTCCGGCTCCTCCAGCAGCGGCCGCAGTTCCTCCAGAACCGGGGTCAGTTCAGCTTTCAGGCGGTTCATTTTGCCCTCCCAAACCGAGACCGTCCCGTCCTTGAGCAGGGCCTCGACCTCCTCGGCGGCGTTTCTCAGGCCGGTCTTGCCGATGAGTCCCGCGCTGCCCTTCAGCGTGTGCGCCAGCCGGTGGGCGAGCTTGATATCCCCCGCGGCGACCGCTTCGGTGATGCCGCTGTGTATGGACTGGTTGTTTTTAACGAAATTGACCCGCAGACGCCATTGCAGATCATCGCTCTCCTCCGGCTCCTCGGCAGGGGCGTCGCCGCTGACGGGCGTTAAATATTTCAGCAGGAGCCGCCACAGCTCCTGCGCCGTGAACGGCTTGCCCAGACAGTCGGGCATCCCCTGCCTGCGGTAGCGCTCCAGCTCTCCGGCCATGATGTTGGCCGTCATGGCCGCCACGGGCGTCCCCGTGCCCAGCGCGAGTATTTTTGAGGCGGCCTCCGTCCCGTCCATGACCGGCATGAACATATCCATGAAGATCAGGTCGAAGGGAGGCTCTCCGCGGTCTATGCGCTTTTGGACCGCCTCCACGCCCTCTTTCCCGTTTTCCGCCGTCACCGCCCGTATCCCGACGCGCGCGAGATGCTCGCAGATCACCTCGCGGTTCAGGGGGTTGTCGTCGCAGACCAGAACCAGGCTGTCAAAGTACGGCCTGGCGAGGGGGGCAAGCTCCGTCCGCGCGGAAGGCTCGCTGCCGGCGTCTGCCGTCTTGAAGAGGATCTCGAAGCTGAACGTGCTGCCGGTTCCGGGCGCGCTTTCCACCGCCAGCGTCCCGCCCATCAGGTTCACGATGCTTTTGACGATCGCAAGGCCCAGCCCCGTGCCGCCGTAGTCGCGCGTCGTGCTGGAGTCCGCCTGCATAAACGGCTCGAATATCCTCTCGATCTGTTCGGCGCTCATACCGATGCCGGTGTCGCCGACCTCGAAATACACCGTTGCGCTGCCGGCGTCGGCGGCCTTGACGCGGGAGGAGAAGCTGACGGTCCCCGTATTGGTGAACTTCACGGCGTTGGACAGCAGATTGATCAGCACCTGATAGAGCCTGACAGGGTCCCCCACCAGCTTTTTCCCGGCCAGCGGCTCCGCGTACACCCTCAAGTCCAGCCCCTTCTCGTTGATGGCGGGCAGGATGACGGACTGACAGCGCGAGAAGACCTCCTGCAGGCGGAACGGCACGTTTTCCAGCTCCATCCGGCCGGCCTCGATTTTGGAAATGTCCAGAATATCGTTGATGATGTGCAGCAGCCATTTCGTGCTGTCTGTGATTTTGCCGAGATAGTCCCGCACCCGGGGCGTCACCGGGCTGTCCAGCGCCAGCTCCGCGAAGCCCATGATGCTGTTCATCGGCGTGCGGATTTCGTGGCTCATATTCGCCAGAAACAGCGACTTTACCTCGCTGGCCTTTTCCGCGTTCCGCATGGCGGTCAGCAGCTCTTTGTTTTGATCCGAGAGCTTGTCCCGCGCGTTTTGGATCGTTCGGGATACCTCGCCGAACTCGTTTTGCAGCTCGCAGCCGTAAATGCGCCCGTTTTTCGTGACTTCGGTCCGGGCCACGCTTTGGATCAGCCTTTGCAGGGGAGTGAAAATCAGCTTGCGGCTCAGCAGGGTGACGATAAACGTGTACGCAATCAGCGCGGCCAGCATGGCAAACAGCAGAGGCCAGAGCATGGCCATGTTGAACAGGGCGTCCGAATTGAAAAACGTAACGACGGTCCAGTTGGTGTTCGCGACCGGGGCCAGAGAGGCGAAGCTGTACTCATCCCTGCCCAGCTCGAAGACGACGGGCGCATCCCGCGAGGTGAAATACCGGCCGTTCCGGTCCAGATGCCTGTCAATGGCCGAGAGAAAAGCCGGGTCGGCGCTCACATCCCGGATATGTAAGGTATTTTCGTATAATTCTGAATCGTCCCCGCCCATCAGAGCGCTGTCCATCTGGATGATCCCCGCCTCGTTCATCACGATCCCCCGTACATTGCCCGGATCGTATTGGCTGAACAGATCGTCGATCACCGCGTCAAACAGCAGGCTGGAGCAGAAAACGCCCAGCAGTTCCCCGCCGCGCGTGACCTTGTGGTTGATCCACAGCCGCCGTTGATGGGTGACCTTGTCAATATCAATGTTGAGCGTATAGTCGTACTCCGAGGTGACGCACCGGTAATACCACTGGTCGTACTCAATGTCCGGCCGGATGACGTCAAACGGCACAAACTCATGGAAGGAAGCGCCCTCGTCAATGGAATACTCGTTTAGGGAATCGTCAATCACAAAGTACAGATTGGCGTTGAAGAGCATATCCGTGTAATGGATCAGCTCCTCGTAGGCCGCCGCCTTTTTTTCCCCGTTTAGCTCGTCGGTGAACCACTCGACCAGCGGTATCGACCGGGCGGCCTTGGCGGCCAAAGCGATCTCGCGGTTCAGATAGATATTCAGGATATTGACCGTCTCGGTCGAGTAAAAGCGCGCATAGTCATGGGAAGCCGTTTGGGTAATCGCGGTAAACATAAAATTCACGACCAGAACCATGATGACGGCCAACGCGACGAAAAAAGCGATATTCAGCCCCCGGAACCGCAGCTCAATGCGGTTGTGGTTGGGCGCGGCCTTATTGTTATGACTGGCTGACATAGCTGTACATCTCCTCGCAGCTCTATGCGGCGCCGGGCGGGGAACGGCGGGTGACGGAAGGAGGATTTTCCGGTTCCGGCGGCTCTGAGAGCGGTCGAAAAAGCCATTTCTATAATTATACAGGATTCGCGCGGAGATATCAAGCGGAATGTTTCCCCCGCCGCGTGTTCGTTGGGGAGGATTTGCGGGACGCAGAGGGCTGCGTCCCCTAGGGCATTTCTTCAAACCCCCGATCTTGCCATGAAGAGGACGAGCTGATATACTGTAAAGCATGAAACGTCATGAAATAACAGATGAACAATGGG
>WRLJ01000238.1 GCA_009777685.1 Oscillospiraceae bacterium
TAACCAGCCGTGTCTCGCACAAAGCAAAACCCCCGTATGACCGGCAGGGGGGCTGGGGGCGGCACGCCCCCAGTGGGGGGCTCCGGGGGAGACCTCCCCCGGAAATGCCTGAACACCACCCAAACCAACAGCCGCACGGGCAAACGGTGAAAACCCTTCCCCCGAAGTTTGCAGATAACCCTGCGGGACGCCGAGGTCTGCGTCCCCTACGGTGTGTGCGGTGGGGCAAACGCGAACGGGATAAGGGCAGAGTAAATCCTCCTACCCCAACCCCTGCGTCAGTTCCCCTTGACAAACACATCCTTCTGTGTATGATGTGAATAGGGAATCGCGCGGCATATCCGCGCAATTCATGGGGATAATGGGGCGGCGGGGGATGAGGCGGGCCGTGTTGGACGCGCTGAAAAACCGGAAGACAGCGATGGCCGAACACCCCTGATCGGCAAGGGTGTTCGGCCATGCGGGAAACCGGCTCCGCCTCCGCGGCGTCTCGCGGGGGATCAGGCTATTGAATGGCGCTCAAGGATAAGTGAGGCTTGCTGTATGGACAAACGGTACGCGCATTATGAAAACCTCTCCGTAACATCCGGGTTGGGGATGATGGTGCTTGACACATCCGGGCAAACGCTGTTTGCGTCGTCTCTGCTGGCCGATTTGTCAGGGGTTCTCCAAAAACTGCGCGCGGCGCTGGACTGTGAGGAGGCCAGCCGTATCGCCCTTCTGTACGGCTGTTATCAGGCGCGCCGTTTCGGCGGGCGGTATGTGTTCTTTGATCCGGCCGGTCTGGTGTACTGCGCGGCCCCGCTGCTGGACGACAAAGGAAAGCTGTCCTCAGGCATACTGGCGGGGCCGTTTCTGATGACCGACCGCGACGAGTTCATCCATTGCGATCTTTCGCGCCATCCTACCGCCGCGGAGAATCTGGAGGAATGGTCGGCGGAGCTTCTGAACATCCCCTACAGGACGCCGAGGCAGGCGCACGCGCTCAGCGAGCATCTTTACCATGTTGCTTCGGCGGACTTTTCCGACATGGCGGAATCGGTCCCGGTACAGACCGATACGCCGGTCGCCGCGTATTCTCTCGAACAGGAAGACGATTTGCTGGAGGCGATCCGCAAAGGGGATATCCGCACGGCCGATGCTGTACTCAACGACATGCTCCGGCAGATCCTGCTGCACTACAGCGGCAATCTGGAGGTGCTTCGTTCCCGCGTGGTGGAGCTTACGGTGCTTCTCTCCCGGGCGGCCTTGAAGGGCGGGGCGGATATTCAGGCGATTTTGGGATTGAATTACGGGTATTTGCGTGAAATCGACGGCTTTTCCTCGGTGGAGGACATTGTGCTGTGGCTGCAAATGGTGCTGCGTCAGTTTACCCGGCATGTGTTTGACTTTTCCGGAGCCAAACACGCCGACATCATTTACAAGGCGGTGGAGTACATCAAGCGCAACTATGCCGCCGAGATCGTATTGCAGGATGTAGCCGCGCATCTGTTCATCAGCCAGTCTTACTTCTGCCGCATTTTCAAGGAGGAAACGGGGCAGACGCCCGGCCGCTATATCACAGCCGTAAGGATAGAAGAGAGCAAAAGGCTGCTGCGCGATTCCTCGATCGGGATTGCCGAAATCTCCGGCCGCGCCGGCTTTGAAAACCAGAGCTATTTCACAAAGGTTTTCCGGAAAACGGAAGGGTGTACGCCGGGAGATTACCGGCGGCGGCATTTGGAGAGGCGCTGACCGCCTTACATGTCGTATTTTTTCGGATCAAACTTCTCACAGCTGTCCATCATCGTCTCCGTAAACTCTCCGGCGTCCTTCGGCAGCGCGTCAACGGTTTCGCTGAGGTTGTCAAGCCACATAAGCTCCTTGTCGTTGAGCGTCAAATCACCGCTGTCATGCGCCTTCCGCATGTGCGAGAAGGCGAGCGAGGCCGCCTTCTTTGCCCGCGGATAATACCCGTTGACCGTTACAAGCTCTTTGGAGATGGAGAGGACCACATCGGGACGGAGAACATAGGCCTGCGGGTCAAGTTTGCTGTCACTGTCCGCGTGCAGATCACGCAGCAGCGGGGCGGCGCCTTTTTGGGCGGCTGTGTTCATCAGCCTGCAATCATAAGCGAGCTGTTCAAAGGATACCGTGGGGGCCATGCCGCCCAGCAGCTTGATGTTTTGCACCGATTCATTGCTCCACAGATCGGCCGCGCAAGCCGCCACGTTGCCGACCGGAGACAGGTGGGCGCAGGCGGATGTCCGGCCCTCCATCGAAATCGGGGTTCCGGTGACGGCCTTCACATAGACGCCTTCGTAGCCGCAGTCCTTGTGCGGGCCTTTCGCGCCGCACTCGATGGCCACCAGGCTCCTGACCGCGGAGATGACCCGGACCGCCGCGGCAAATACGCGGGGGATGTATTGTTTCTCCGCCAGAACCATCGCCGTATTGCCAAACCCGCAGGCGGTGTCGCCGGAGGCGGTCGCGCCCGTGCGCTCCGCGATCCTGACAATTTCCGGCCACAGCTTATTCATGTCGGCGCAGCCCAGGATGGAAAGGGCGAAGATCGACTTGGCGATGTCGCAGTACATGACGGCTTCGTCGTGTACCTCTTTCCCGCCAACCGACTCAATGGCCAGCAGCTCGGCTCCGGCCTCGGCGCAGCCCTCAAAGGTTTTCATCATGGCGTCCCACTGCCTGCCGCGCCACATGTGTTCCAGGTCATTTCCCTCGCGGATGTCGTTCGGGGTGATCCGCACCGCGCCTTTGATCCCGTGCTTGGCCTCGTGTTCCTTGATGATGTCTGCCACCGTTTGGCAAACCGCGACGCCCCATGCCGGGTGTTCGGTCATGGGCGGCAGGGTCTCGATCTCGGCCACGAAGCCGGGGACGTGTAGCTCCCGCGCCCGCTCGCAGATACCGGTTATGATTTCTTTGTAATGGGCGATGACTTCCGGCATGGTTTCCTTGCTGATAAGCATGGCGGGCAAGGTGAAATTGATCTCCGGGTATACCATGCCCCCGCCGATGGACATGCCGTTTTTGAGATGGACCGGGTACAGCGATTGAGCATACACAAAATCGGTCAGGTCTGGGTATGCGGTTTGCGTAAATGTTTTGTTCGGCATAATGGACGGCCTCCTCATTTGATTTTGATGTCATTGTAGAACAGGCCGGGAGGAGATGTATACCGTCACGCTTCTTGTTTTTTGTAAAATATTATACTGTGTGGAATCGTCCGATCACCCTGCCGCCAGCGGTTCAAGAAGCGAACGCCTCACCGCAAGGGGGACACGGCGTTTGCCGCGTCCCCCTTGCGGTGGGTGATAATCCTGTGATTGAAACGTATCTTGTCTTCAAATTCCCGTGTAATCGCTCTCCGGCGGGCCGAAATAGGAATCCATGAAGTGATAGGTATGCGGCGCGCCGCTGACGTTGGTTTGCTTGGCCGAAGCCGGGGCGATTACGATCTTCTGGATGACCACGGCGGGGGCGGCCGCGTAAATCCGCCGG
>WRLJ01000239.1 GCA_009777685.1 Oscillospiraceae bacterium
CGATGGACGCCAGGTAGTACCAGAGACTGCGGCGGCTGGTCACGTCCTGGATCAGGCTTCCTCCGCCGCTGATATACAGCCGCGTCCGGCGCATGATCCGCAGAAAGCCGAACACGTTGAAAATATGCACCGAGCCGATGCCGAAGCGCGCCTGCGTCTCCCTGGGCGTCCGCGAAAGCACCCATATTGGCATTTCGGCGTCGATCTCCCGCATTTCCTGCACGATGGCTTCCAAAATGGCGTCGTCGCCGGCGTTTCCGTGCCCGTACGCGCCGCAGATCAGAACGCCGCGGCGCGGCGCTTTGCCGTGTTTGTCTTTCAAAAAGGATGCCTCCCCCGGGCGGAATACCAATCATTCTACAGGATGTCCCGTGGTTTGTCAATGCGGCGGGCAAATGGAAAAGGGAGGATGACAGGCCCTTTTCCCGCCCCGGAGCGGCAGGCCTCCTCCCTGTCGTTTTTTGCCCCGCACCTCCGCCCTCTCCGCCGCATACACTGGGATTATGGATGTTCGGGGGAGGTGGCGCGCGTTATGTTTGCCGAAGCGGTTTCCCTGCTGCTTCGCGGGCTGTATATCTGCCTGCGCCTGCGCGGACAGGGAGGCTCGTTCCCCAAGCCTCTGTCCGCCGAGGAGGAGAAGCAGGCCCTGCGGGCCCTGTCCGAAGGCGACCCGGAGGCGCGCAACCGCCTGATCCTGCACAACATGCGCCTGGTGGCCCATGTGATCAAAAAATTCTACACCACCGCTTCCGATCAGGACGACCTGATCTCCATCGGAACCATCGGGCTGGTCAAGGCCATCGACTCCTACAAGCCGGAAAAATGCGCCAAGCTGGCGACCTACGCCTGCAAGTGCATCCAAAACGAAATATACATGTATTTTCGCAGCCAGCGCAAGCGCGCCGGCGACCTCTCGCTGAGCGAGCATCTGGAAAGCGGGGAGTCCGACGGCGTGCCGCTGACGATGATCGACGTGCTGCAATGCGAGGACTATACGCAGGAGCGTCTGGAGCAGGAGGAAACCTACGCCGCCGTGTACCGCCTGGTCGAGCGGCTTCCGGACGGGCGGATGCGCGAGATCATCCGGATGCGCTACGGCCTGGACGGCCGCGTGCCCCGCACTCAGCGGGAGGCCGCCGGGGAGCTGGGCATTTCCCGCTCGTATGTTTCGCGCATTGAAAAACGCGCGCTGACCATTTTGGAGGAGGAGCTGCGGAAGATCGAGGATTGACGGGGGCCTGCGGGTGTCAACGCGGGGATGGCTGAAAAACTCTTCTCCCGCCGGAAATCAAAAACTCTTCTCCCGCGGAAATCGCGTCTCTTGACAAATGCGCCGGCGTGTATTACAATAAGCAAGCTCTCCCGCCGGCCGGGGGCGCAAGCCGCTCCCGAAACCGCGCCGCAAGCCCGCCGGCCCCGCACAAGACCCGCTAGCTCAGTCGGCAGAGCACCTGCCTTTTAAGCAGGGAGTCCCGCGTTCGAGTCGCGGGCGGGTCACCACATCAAACCCTGTAACTGCAACGGTTACAGGGTTTTCTCTTGTCCTCGTAGTTTTGAAACGTGTGTATTTTTATGGTCTACATTGCCCTCCTTTCGGGGTCAAATTGGGGGTCAGAAATCACCGGGGAACACATTGAAAAACAAGGGTTTTTTGTGCTTGACAGGTGTCTGGAAACGTGATATACTTGAAATTGTGACAAACGCCCGTGTTGTTTTCGCCGCTTTGGGTGCGGTCGCGGACGGCGGGCAGGGGGTTTTATCCCCCGACCGCCGCCGCGCCGCCCCTGCGGGGAAACAAGGCGGGAGGTAAGCTACAGACCTCCGGCAGGGCAGATTATTCCTCCTTGGGTGCCGCCGCGAAGCGGCCAGCAGATAGCTTAGGGCGAAATGCTCCCCTACCGAAGACGTCACGGCGCGCCCTCGCGCGTGACGGGCTGAGGCCGCCCCAGCGGGTATATGCGCCCGTCGTGACCGCACAAGCTGGCGGCACGGTGTCCGTCAGGGTCTGCTCATGGGGTGCGGAGCGGGGCCCCATGACAGGCCTTGACGGACACCCCGCCGCCCTCTGTGAGGGGGGAGCGCGGGAAGTGGGCAGTATAGTATTACCTGTCCACTTCTGTCGCAAACGCTGTATCCCTTGCGATTACTGGGCTAGACCCTGCGACACGGTACTTGTCGCAATTGTCGCAATGTCGCAAATGTTTGTGCATTTTGCATAAGTGAAGCGAGGCCATCCGAAAAGTTGGATTGTGGAAAATGTACAGGAAGGGGAAATCTACCATGCCGAAAGCACAGCGTCCGGAAATGTCGTGGATAGAAAGCCGCCAGCAGTGGCGCAAGCGCATCACGCTGGACGGGAAATCTATGGACGTGTACGGCAAGACCAAAACCGAGGTACGGGAAAGAGTGCAGGAAATCCACCGCCAGCACAGAGCGGGGATGGTGCTGGACAGCTACATGACGCTGGTACAGTATGCGGGGGAATGGTTTCCCGTCAAAACCGCCAACCTTGCGCCCAAGAGCGCGGAGGTATACGCCAACGCCATTAACAATCACATTTGCCCGTTCTTTGGTTCGATACGGCTGCGGGATATACGCCCTCTGAACGTACAGCAATTCATGGCCGCCAAGTCTCCCCTGTCCAACTCCTCGCAAAGCAAGCTGCTGTTTACCTTGTCGCAAATTATGCAAAGCGCGGAGGATAACGGGCTTATCCTGAAAAATCCCTGCCGGGGTATCAAGGCCGGGGGTGCGCCCAGCCAGCCGAAAACGCCGCTGACCTCCCTCCAGCAAGCCCAGCTTGTAAAGGCGGTGCGCGGCACACGCGCGGGGCTGTTCGTTCTGCTGTGCCTGTACGCCGGATTGCGGCGGGAAGAAGCCCTTGGCCTGCTGTGGGAGAACGTCCATCTTGACGGCGTTCCCTACCTGAATGTGCGGCATACTGTGACGTTTAACCAAAGCGGATTGCCCATCCACTCTACCAAGCTGAAAACCAAAGCGGCCTATCGTACCGTGGCCATCCCCCACCCGCTTGCCGACGCCCTCAGAAACGCCCATACCGGCGCGGCAAGCCCCTTTGTCATTCCGGCTATAGGCTCTAGCGGTGCGATGAGCCTGTCGGCGTTTCGGCGCATGTGGGATGTTGCTGTGAAGACCGTTCCGTTCCACATCGAGCCGCATGTCCTCCGGCATACCTACATTACCGAATTATGCGCCGCCGGGGTGGACATCAAAAAGGTGCAGTATCTCGCCGGGCATGAGGATGTCGGGATGACCTTGCGCGTCTATGCCCATGTAGTCGGAAATTCCCCGGCTGAATTGACCCATTCTGTCAACAAGGCTTTTTCGGGGTCAAACTGGGGGTCAAGCGACAGCGCCAGCCTCTGAAAGCGTTGGAAATACAGGGTTTCTTGCGTGTGATGTTATGCCTTTTAAGCAGGGAGTCCCGCGTTCGAGTCGCGGGCGGGTCACCA
>WRLJ01000240.1 GCA_009777685.1 Oscillospiraceae bacterium
ACAACACCCTGTAGGGACGACCGCCCCCGGGCGTCCGAAAACCGCCGGAAACCACGTGGGGTTCCTGATTTCACGCGCACCGGCGGACAGTCGGGGGCGACCGTCCCTACAGGGTGTGTGCTATATCACGGAAATTAGATTGCCCTGCAACCGTCATCGCAGAGCCTTGATTTTTTTCGTATCCCATGCTATAATACGGGCGGGAGGTGTTTCGTATGAAACAGCGATACATCCCGCTGGAGAAACGCTCCAAGCGGGAACAGCGGGAGTTCTACGCGGCCCGCCGCGGAAGCTGGGGAGAGATCAACCCGGTAACCAAAAAGCCGCCAAACCCGAAAGCGTATAACCGCAAAAAATCCGGACAACGCCACGAACCGTTGTCCGGATTTTATTTTTACCCCGATACCAGCCTCCCCACCTGATACACCAGGAACACGCACAGCCACGCGACGCCGGTTTGCGCCGCCGCCGCCGCCAGCGCGTGGGTGAGCTTGCCCAACTCGCGCTTCATCACGGCGAAGGCCGCCACACAGGGCATGTACAGCACGACGAATACCATAAACGACCACGCCGACAGCGGCGTGAACGTCTCCCGGATCACCTCGGGCAGCCCCTCTTCGCCCGTCTCGTGCAGAACCGCCAGCGTAGAGACGACCGCTTCCTTGGCCATCAGCCCCGCGATGAGGGCGGTCGAGGTCTCCCAGTCGCCGAACCCCAGCGGCGCAAACGCCGGCGCGACAAAACTCCCGGCGGCGGCCAGCAGGCTGTCCGCCTTATTCTCAACCGGCCTCAGCCGCGCGTCAAACGAGCTGAGAGCCCAAATTACCACCGACGCGGCAAAAATGACGGTGAACGCGCGGCGGATAAAATCCCACGCCCGATCCCAAAGGAGACGGGCTACGCTCTTCAAGGCGGGCAGACGGTACGGCGGCAGCTCCAGCAACAGCGGAGTCGCGTCCGTTCGGAATCCCGGCGCATCCTTCAAGAACAGCCCGCAGAGCAGCGCCGCGGCGATGCCCGCGGCATAGACGCCCGTCATCACCGGCGCGCCATAAGGACCGAAGAAGGCCGCCACCAGCAGCGCGTAAATCGGCACACGGGCCGCGCAGGACATAAAGGGAGTGATGAAAATCGTCAGCCGCCGTTCACGCAGGTTCCCCATGCCGCGTGTGGCCATGATGGCCGGCACGCTGCACCCAAAGCCCGTCAGCATCGGGATAAACGCGCGGCCGCTCAATCCGAACGGGCGCAGCAGGCGGTCCATGATAAACGCCGCGCGGGCCATATATCCTGAATCCTCCAGCAAAGACAGGAACAGAAACAGCAACACAATGACCGGCAAAAAGCCCAGCATGGCGAATATGCCGCCCAGGACTCCCTCCGTGACCAGCGAGACAAGCCGCGGATGCGTTCCGGCGGCGGTCAGGGCGTCCTCCGCCCAGCCCGCAGCCCCCTCCAGCCATCCGGAAAACCCGTGGGATAGCGCCGCGCCCAGCGGCCCGAAGGTCAGCCAGAACACGGCGGCCATCACCGCCAGAAACAGCGGGATCGCCGCGGCGCGGTGCGTCAGGAGGCGGTCGATGCGTTCGCTGCGCGTGAGGCCCCCGTGCGCCGGGCCGCGCCGGATATGCTCGCGCGCCAGGCGGCTGATGTAATGATACCGCGCGTCGGCGAGGGCGCAGTCGCCCTCCGCGCCCAGGGCGTCCTCCATGCGGGCTTTGATCTCCCCGATGATGTGGCGTTCCGTCTCATCCAGGCCCAGGCGGCAGGCCGCGGGCTCGTCCTCCTCGATCAGCTTGGTGGCGGCATAGCGTACAGGCAGGCCCGACAGGGCGGCCTTGGTCTCGACCAGATGGCAAATGGCGTGCAGGGCCTCATGCAGCGGCCCGGAGCAGATATCGGCGGCCGGCGGCCCGCGCCGCCGCAAGACTGTCTCCCGCGCGGCGGCAAGCAGACGGTCAAGACCTTCGCCATGACGCGCGGAGATCGGGACGACGGGCAGCCCCAGCTCGCGCTCCAGCGCCTTGACGTCAAGCCAGTCTCCGGAGGCCCGCACCTCGTCCATCATGTTCAGCGCGACGATCATGGGCTTACGCAGCTCACAGAGCTGAAGCGTCAGGTACAGGTTGCGCTCGAGGTTCGTGGCGTCGACGACATTGATGATGCCGCCGGCCTCCGGGCTGAGCAGATAGTCGCGGGTCACGCGCTCCTCCATCGTGTAGGGCGAGAGCGAATATACACCCGGCAGATCAATCAGCTCGATGTCCGGCGCGCCGCGGGCCGTGCCGCTGACACGCTCGACGGTCACGCCGGGCCAGTTGCCGGTATGCCGGTTCATCCCCGTCAGTTCGTTAAACAGCGTGGTCTTTCCGCAATTCTGATTTCCGGCAAGGCAGAGGGTCACGGCGCATCCTCCTCTACCGTGATCTTCGCGGCGTCCTCCAGCCGCAGGGTTAAGGTATACCCGCGGAGACGCAATTCGATCGGGTCGCCCATCGGGGCGGCGTTCCTGACCGTCACAGCCGTTCGCGGCGTGAGTCCCATATCCAGCAGCCGCCGCCTGAGAGCCTTGTCCCCCCCGACGTGTACGATGCGCCCGCTTTTTCCGATGCCCAGTTCCCGCAATGTCATGAATATTCGCTTCTCCTTCCAGTTAGCTTCGGCTAACCAACAATAGGTTAGCATAGACTAACCACAATGTCAAGGGTTTTTTTCAAAAAACGCGGGACGCTCCTTCCGCCCCGCGTCCTTTTCGCTCCGGTTTACAAACCGCCCTCTCTGTGCTATACTCAAGCCGGATGAAAAACCGGAAAAGAAAGGACGGGGGAACCTTGAAAACACGGGAGTCGGCGGAGAATTATCTGGAGACGATCCTGATGCTGAGCCGGAGCGGGAAACCGGTCCGTTCCGTGGATGTGGCGGGCGAGCTGGAATACACAAAGCCCAGCGTCAGCGTCGCCATGAAAAATCTGCGCGCCGGAGGGCATATCGAGGTAGACCGCGACGGTTCCATCCTTCTTACCGAAAGCGGGCGGAAAATCGCGGAGAGCATGTACGAGCGGCACACGCTGATCTCCGATTGGCTGATCTCCCTCGGCGTGGACGGGGAAACCGCCGCCAACGACGCCTGCCGGATGGAGCACGCGATGAGCGAGCAAAGTTTTTCGGCGATCAAGCGGTATTTGGAGAACTCCGGCGGATAAGATGGCGGGGCTGTTTTATTTTCCAGAGCAAGAGCCTTTACTTTTGCTCTGATGCCGTCCACGTTTGCCCCGCCGCACACACCGTAGGGGACGCAGACCTCGGCGTCCCGCAGGGTTATCTGCAAACTTCGGGGAACGGCTTTCACCGTTTGCCCGTGCGGCTGTGGGTTTGGGTAGTGTTCAGGCATTTCCGGGGGAGGTCTCCCCCGGAACCCCCCACTGGGGGCGTGCCGCCCCCAGCCCCCCTGCCGGTCATAC
>WRLJ01000241.1 GCA_009777685.1 Oscillospiraceae bacterium
CGCCGCGCGCTCCAGAAGGCGGGAATGCAGATAGAACACGTCGCCCGGATACGCCTCGCGGCCCGGCGGCCGCCGCAGCAGCAGGCTCAGCGCGCGGTAGGCGACGGCGTGCTTGGAGAGGTCGTCATAGACGATCAAAACGTCCTTGCCCTCCTCCATCCACTCCTCGCCGATGGCACAGCCCGCGTAGGGCGCGACGTATTGCAGCGGCGCGGGATCGCTGGCGGTGGCGGCGACGACGGTGGTGTACTCCATCGCGCCCTTTTCCTCCAGCACCCTGACAATGCGCGCCACGGTGGACACCTTCTGCCCGATGGCCACATAGATGCAGCGCACGCCGGTGTCCTTCTGGTTGATGATGGTGTCTATGCAGATCGCCGTCTTGCCGGTCTGGCGGTCGCCGATGATCAGCTCCCGCTGCCCGCGCCCGATCGGAACCATCGCGTCGATCGCCTTGATGCCCGTCTGGAGAGGGACATTGACCTCCCGGCGCGTGATGACGCCCGGCGCGCGGCGTTCGATCTTGCGCGTCTTGCGGGTCACGACGGGCCCCTTGTTGTCCACCGGCTGGCCCAGCGCGTTGACGACCCGGCCCAGCAGGGCCTCGCCGACGGGAACCTCGGCCACGCGCCCGGTGCGCGTGACGGGGTCGCCCTCCTTGATGTTCGCGTCCTGCCCCATCAGGATGGCGCCGATGCTGTCCTCGTCAAGGTTCAGCGCGATGCCCTGGATGCCGCCCTGAAACTCCAGCAGCTCGCCGCTCATCACGTTGTCCAGGCCGTAGACACGGGCGATGCCGTCCCCAACCTGAATCACGCTGCCCGCTTCGGAGACGTTCAGCTTGGCGGAATAGGCCTCGATCTGCTGCTTTATGACGGAGCTGATTTCTTCCGGTCTGAGATTCATGCGCCGCACCCCTTTAATAAACTGGCTTTCATATCGCTCAGCTGTTTCTTAGCCGTCTGGTCGATAAAATAACCGTCCACCTGGATATAAAAGCCGCCGATTACGGATGGGTCCACCTTTTCCGTGATATCCACCTGTTTGTCCAGCTTTTGGGACAGCATGGCCCGCAGGGCCGCGCGCTGCCCGTCGCGCAGCTCCGCCGCGGTGATGACGCTGGCCGTGGTCTTTCTGTCATGACGGTCGATCATGCCGATGAGCGCCGTCAGGACGGGCACAATATACGCCGCGCGGTTTTTCGCGATCAACAGGCTCAAAAGACTGAGCAGCCTGTCATGAACGCGCCCCTGAAAGGCGCCGCGGATAAAGGCGTCCTTTTCTTTTGAGGTAATGTGCGGATGGACCAGAACGCCGTGGCATTCCGCGTCCCGCAGCGTGTCGCGCAGCAAAACCGCCTGTTCATACGTGTCGCGCAGCGTGCCGTCCCCGAGGGAAAGCTCGAAGAGGGCGGCCGCGTAGCGTGCGTCTATCCGCGCCATCTTATATCTCCTCCGGCTCCGAATGGCGTACAAAGGCCATCTCTCCCAGCTCCGCCATGGCCTCGGCAAACAGCCGGTCATGGACCTCCCCGCTCAGAGAGACGGTTACATACTTCTCCGCCATCGCGGAAGCCACGCCGATGATGGACTGCTTCATCGCGGCCTCGGCGCGTTCAACCTCGATTTCGATCTGGCTCCGGGTCCGCGCCTTGGCGGCGTCCGACTCGGTTTTTGCCTCGGCCAGGATCTCGTCCCTTCTTTTCAGGGCGAGCTTGCGCGCCGTTTCCAGAACCTCGTCCTTTTCCGCCTCAAGCTCCCGGATTTTTTGCTCATACCGGCGCTGAAGCTCCTCCGCCTTCGCCATCTCGTCCGCGGCGTTGTCCATCTGGGCGTTGATTCTGTCCTCGCGGGCGCGCATGAAATTCAGGACGGGCTTGTAGAGCAGCTTTGACAGGATAAAATAGAGGATGCCCACGCTGAGCGCGGTCAGCCCGATCGTGTACAGGGTTTGGACGTTGAAGTCCAGCAGACCCCCCTCCGGGACGCTGCCGGAAAGCAGCGGCGCTATTGGAGGAAACAAGGTAATCTCCCCTTTCGGTTTGCGTCCGTTTGAGAGCCGCCCTTACGCGCCGATCAGCGCCAGATATCTGCTCAGAAGCGGGTTGGCGAACAGCAGGATAAACGAGATGAGCAAGCCGTAGATACCGGAGGTCTCCGCCAGAGCGCAGCTGATGAACATGGTGCTGGTGATGGAACCCTTCGCCTCGGGCTGGCGCGCGATGGACTCGATGGCCTTGGCGCCGATGTTACCTTGGCCTATGCCGACGGTGAAACCGTTCAGCACGGCGATGGCGGCGGCGATCTGGCTGGCGGCGAACACGAGGGCTACCGCGTCCGGTGACATAAGTTGTGGCATGTGTGTTTCCTCCCATTGTTTTGATTTCTGAGTGCGGCGAGGTATCCTAAACCTTGTTGAAGCAACAAGCGTTCAGCGCTAGGTCGTGTCCGCGGCGCCCCCGATGAAGGCCAGGCTCAGCACGGTGAACACATACGCCTGCAACGCGCCGGCGAACAAATCGAAGTAGGCGTGGAGAAAGGCCGGCAGACCGAAGCGGAGCAGAAGGGGGAGCATCCCGTAGACCAGCCCCATCAGGATCACGCCGCCCAGGATGTTGCCGAACAGACGGAAGCTGAGAGAGACGGGGCGCGCCAGCTCGCCGATCAGGTTGAGCGGGAAAATCAGAAAGTTGGGAACCTTGGAAAAGAAATACGGCTCGAACATGGCCCGGATATACTGGCCCTTTTGATAGCGGACGCCCATAATCTGGATCAGGATGAAGGTGATCAGCGCAAAGGCGAACACAACGCCCCAGTCCGCGGTGGGCGGGCGGAGCAGGCCGATGAAGATCACGCCGCTGAGGTTGGAAATCAGGATAAAGGCAAACACCGTGAAAAACCAGGGGCCCAGAAACCGCAGTTTTTCGCCCGCGGTAGTCCTGACAAACCGGTCAAAATACTCGACCATCGCCTCGACGGCGTTTTGAAAGCCCTTCGGCTTGTCGCTGAACTTGGGCAGCTTGACGCGGACGACGACGGCGAACGCGATGAGGACCAGCATGACGACCCAAACGCTGACCAGCGACTCGGTGATCCAGATTTCGGCCCCGCCGATATTCACGCTCCACAGATTCCGGATGTTGAAATTCATGATCCATCACCGTCCTTTGGGTTGGATGTCTCCGGGGGACCGGCCGGGTCCGTCCCCGCGCCGGCGGCTTGTCCGGCGTCTCCGGCGCCCGCTCCTCCGAAAATCCGGAGCGCGTATACCGCGAGGGGCAGGGTGACGACGCCGGCGATCGCGCCCCACAGGCTGAGGATGTTATCCGGTGCGAAAGCGGCGGCGGCCAGCACCGCGCCGGTGAGCAGATACCGCAGAAAATACTGCATCCGTATATAGTTGACGCCCTGCTTTTCTTCCATTTCAACGGTCCGGGCCACGGCCCGCTCCAGAA
>WRLJ01000242.1 GCA_009777685.1 Oscillospiraceae bacterium
TTCCCCGCGAGAGGGCCTGGGGGACTGCCAAGTCCCCCAGTGGGGGGTCCGGGGGAGACCTCCCCCGGGAATGCCTGAACACTACCCAAACCAACAGCCGCACGGGCAAACGGTGAAAACCTTTCCCCGAGAGTTTGCGGATCACCTGCGGGACGCCGAGGTCTGCGTCCCCTACGGACGGGATATATGATCCTTACAATCCCCCCCATTCTCACTGACGAAGGAGCCGCCCCATGTCCGACAAACGACCCTTCTCGCAAATCTTCGAACTGACTCCGCCCGCGGCCCTGTCACAGGAGCCGTGGGTGCGCAAGGTGCGCCTGTCCAAGGCGCGGCGCACAATGGACGTGGAGCTGGTCGATAGCGGCGGCGCGCTGACCGCCCGCTGGCTGGACTGGGCGCGGGCGGCCCTGCTGGCCAAATACGGGCTGTCCGTCGTCACGCTGTCCGTGGACGCCCCGGCGCCGGTCCCGCTCCCCGCCCCCGCATCCCCTTCCGCGCCCCGCGCTCCGCGCCCCGGCGCATCCGCCGTACCCGGCGCATCCGGCGCGCCGCTCCCGGCGTCCCATAAAACCATGCTGTTCGGCAAGCCGTTTACCGCAAAGCCCGTTCCGATGGGCGATGTGGTGTTCGAGGAGCGCCGTACCGCCGTCGCGGGGCGCGTCGTGGAGCTGGAGACGCGCGAGCTGGCCAACGGAACCAAGCTGCTGATCCAGGCCGACTTGGGCGACGCGACCGGCGCGGTCCGCGCAAAGCTCCTGTTCCAGGCAGACACCCTGGCCCAGGGCAAGGCGCTGGCCAAAAAGCTGGAGGCTTCCTATAAAGCGGGAGACACGCTGGAGGTCTCGGGAAAATTACAGCTGGATACATACAAGGACACCTCCGAGTGGGTCCTGCGCCCGTCCGCCATCCGCGCCGTGCCGCGCCCAAAGCGGCAGGACGCCGCCCCGCACAAGCGCGTCGAGCTGCATCTGCACACCCAGATGTCCCAGCGGGACGCGCTGACCGACGTGGGCGAGGCCATCCGGCAGGCCGCCGAATGGGGCCACGCCGCCATCGCCATCACCGACCACGGCGTATGCCATAGCTTTCCCGACGCCATGAAGGCGGCCCAAAAGGCCGGAATCCGCGTCCTCTACGGCATGGAGGGCTATGTTCCCCCGGAGGAGGCCGAAGGGGAGGCCTCCGGCGGGAACTGGAAACGCAACCGCCACATCATCCTGCTGGCGCAAAACGAAACCGGTCTGCGAAACCTCTACCGGCTGGTGTCGAAATCCCACACGGAGCATTTCAAGCGCCGCCCGCTGATCCCGCGCCCGCTTTTGGAGGCGCACCGCGAGGGGCTGATCGTTGGCTCCGCCTGCGAGGCCGGGGACCTGTTCCGCGCCGTCGTTGAGGGCCGGCCCGCCGAGGAGCTGGAGCGCATCGCGCGATTCTATGATTACCTGGAAATCCAGCCCGTCGTCAACAACCGTTTCATGGTGCTGGAGGGCATCGCCCCAGACGACGACGCGCTGCGGGACTATAACCGCGTCATCGTCGCGCTGGGGGAACGCCTGAGTATCCCCGTCTGCGCTACGGGGGACGTGCATTTTCTGGACAAAGGGGACGAGCTGTACCGCCGCGTCCTGCTGGCGGGCACAAAGATGAACCGCGACGAGCCGCTTCCTCTTTATTTCCGCACCACAGACGAGATGCTGGAGGAGTTTTCCTATCTGGGCGCGGAAAAGGCCTTTGAGGTCGTGGTGACAAACCCCAACGCCATCGCCGCGCGCTGCGGAGACATCGCGCCCGTGCGGGAGGGCGAGTATTCCCCCGTCGCCGAAGGCTCGGCGGAGCTGCTGACGGCGCTTTGCTACGACAAGGTGCGCGCGCTGTACGGGCCGGAGCCTCCGGCCTTCCTGCTGGCGCGCATTGAGCAGGAGCTTGGCCCCATCATCCAAAAGGGCTACGACACGATCTTCGTCATCGCCCAGAAAATCGTGCAGCGCAGTCTGGATCAGGGCTACTACGTCGGCTCCCGCGGGTCGGTCGGCTCGTCGATCGTGGCGTACCTGGCGGGCATCACGGAGGTCAACGCCCTGCCGCCGCACTATCTTTGCACCCATCCGGACTGCCAACACCATGAATTTCCCGGCGAAGACGCGCGCTGCGGCGCGACCTGCGGCGTGGATCTGCCGGACAAGGCTTGCCCCCGGTGCGGAGCCAAACTGCAAAAAGACGGCTTTGATCTGGTGTTTGCCACTTTTATGGGCTTCTATGCCGACAAGACGCCCGATATCGACCTGAATTTCTCCGACGAGTATCAGGAGCGCGCCCACGCGCACGCGGTCGAGCTGCTCGGCGGGGATCATGTTTTCCGCGCCGGGACGATCAGCACGCTCCAAACCAACAACGCGCGCGGCTACGCCAAGAAGTATCTGGAGGAGCTGGGACAGCCCGACGACAATCCGGCGGAGGTCAGCCGTCTGGCGTTCGGCTGCGTCGGCGTGAAGGATACGACCGGCCAGCACCCCGGGGGACTGGTCATCGTGCCGCGGGGGTATGACATCACCGACTTCTGCCCCGTGCATTATCCCGCCAACGACAAAACCAAGATGGTCACCACGCATTTTGTGTACGAGGCCATCGAGGACAACCTGCTGAAGCTGGACCTGCTGGGCCACAAGGACCCGACGATGATCCGCGCGCTGGAGGACATGACGGGCGTCCGCGTGACGGATATCCCCCTGGACGACCCGGACACGATGAGCCTGTTCACCTCCTCCAAGGCGCTGGGCTATGAAAAGGACCCGCTTCTGGGCGAAAGCGGCGCGGTCGCCGTGCCGGAGTTCGGCACGCAGTTTGTGCGCGGGATGCTGAAAACCACCCGCCCGAAATGCTTTGAGGAGCTTTTGCGCATATCGGGCCTTTCGCACGGGACCGACGTCTGGCGGGGCAATCAGGAGGAGCTGGTGACGCGCGGCACGGCGACGCTGCGCGAAATCATTTGCTCGCGCGAGGATATCATGTTATACTTGATTGCCAGAGGGATCGACAACAAGACGGCCTTCACGATCACGGAGTCGGTGCGGCGGGGCAAGGGCCTTACGCCCGAATGGGAGGACGCGATGCGCCGGGCCAACATCCCGGCCTGGTACATCGAGTCGTGCCGCCGGATTCAGTACATGTTCCCCAAGGCCCACGCGGTGGCATACGTGTTGATGGCGTTCCGCGTGGCATGGTTCAAGGTCCACCGCCCGCTCCAGTTCTACCGCGCCTATTTCACCAAGCGCGCCAAGCATTTCGAGGCTCCGCTGATGACCTCCGGGATCGAGGCGGTCAAGCGGCGGCTGAAAGGCGGGCGCGGGAGCGGCGGCGAGGGCGGCGGCGGCGGCGAGGACAAGAACAAGGATAAGGAACAGCTGGTCACGCTGGAGGTCGTCTACGAGTTTTA
>WRLJ01000243.1 GCA_009777685.1 Oscillospiraceae bacterium
AGGTCGCCGCGGGCGACAGCGTGGTTAAGGGTCAGGAGCTGACCGAGGGCGCGCTGAACCCCCATGACGTATTGTCCATCCGGGGCGTCAGCTCGGTCCACAATTACCTGATCTCCGAGGTGCAGCATGTGTACCGTCAGCAGGGTGTGGATATCAACGACAAGCATATCGAGGTCATCGTGCGTCAGATGATGCGCAAGACGCGCGTCGAGTCCGCGGGCAGCACCGCGCTGCTGATCGGCTCGACGGTCGACGTGTTCGATCTGGAGGAGGAAAACCGCAAAATCCGCGAGCGGATCGCGAAGGGCGGGGAGGAGCTGGAAGAGGCGGTTGGCTCGGTGCTGCTGCTGGGCATCACGAAGGCCTCCCTGGCCACCGACAGCTTCCTGTCGGCGGCGTCGTTCCAGGAGACGACGCGTGTGCTGACCGAAGCCGCCATCCGCGGGAAGGTCGACCATCTGCTGGGTTTGAAGGAAAACGTCATCATCGGCAAGCTGGTCCCCGCCGGCAGCGGAATGGAAATGTACCGCGACTTCGAGCTGACCAAGTATCCCACGGAGTACGAGCCGGAGGAGGAGTCCTATGAGGACGATTTCTACGAGGAGGAGCCGTTCTTCCAGTTCAACCCCGACGATTTCAAACGGTCGTTGTAAGAAAAAATGTTGACAAACCTTAACCGGCCTGATAGTATCTTCTCTTGTTGGGGTGAAATGTGTTGGAACGGTTGAAAAACGCGGCCAGGACGGTCGGTGTGAAGCAAACACACCGGGCCGTCCGCGAGGGTCTGGCGGAGCGGGTGTTTCTGGCCGGCGACGCGGAGGAGCATATCCGGCGTCCCGTCCTGGAGCTTTGCGCCGAAACAGGCACGCCGCTCGAAGCGGTCGGCAGCATGAAGGAGCTTGGGCAGGCCTGCGGCATCGAGGTCGGCGCGTCAGTGGCCGCCCTTTTGAAAGAATGAATAGGCTCCGGCCTTTTCAGATACAATAAAATTTTCAAGGAAAGGAGGAATACGGAGTGCCAACCTTTAACCAGCTTGTCCGCCACGGGCGGGAAAAGCAGTACGGGAAATCCAAAGCGCCGGCGCTGGGCAAGAACCTGAACACGCTGTCCAAGAAGCTGCTGGATTCCAACAGCCCGCAGAAACGCGGCGTCTGCACCGTGGTCAAGACCGCTACGCCGAAGAAGCCCAATTCCGCGCTGCGGAAGATCGCCCGCGTGCGCCTGTCCAACGGCATCGAGGTGACCAGCTATATCCCCGGCGTGGGCCACAATCTGCAGGAGCACAGCGTCGTGATGATCCGCGGCGGCCGCGTCAAGGATATCCCGGGCGTGCGCTACCACATCATCCGCGGCACGCTGGACACGCAGGGCGTCGCCAACCGCCGCCAGAGCCGGTCCAAGTACGGCGCGAAACGGCCGAAGGCGTCCGCAGGCAAGTAAGCGAAAACCCGCTATGCTTTGAGAAGGCTTATTATAGGGTCTCTCAGGGCCGTACGAGACGCACGCGATTATAAAGCGCGCTTTCGAGTACCTATGAATTTCAATTTTTTGAAGGAGGGAAGCGAAGTGCCCAGAAGAGGATTCGTACCCAAAAGAGAAGTGCTGCCCGACCCGCTGTATAATTCCAAGGTTGTCTCCAAGCTGATCAACGGGATTATGTACGACGGAAAGAAGGGCGTGGCGCAGAAGGTCGTCTACGGCGCCTTCAACATCATCCGGGACAAGACAGGCAAGGAGCCGTTGGATGTATTCACCACGGCGCTGGAGAACATCATGCCGGTGCTGGAGGTCAAGGCCCGCCGCGTCGGCGGATCGACCTATCAGGTGCCCATCGAGGTCCGGCCGGAGCGCCGTCAGGCGCTGGGTCTGCGCTGGCTGATCAACTACTCGCGCAACCGCGGGGAAAAAACCATGGCCGAGCGTTTGGCCGGGGAACTCATGGACGCGGGCAACGGCACGGGCAGCGCGGTCAAAAAGCGCGAGGATACGCATAGGATGGCAGAGGCCAACAAGGCGTTTGCCCATTATCGCTGGTAATATCCGAGGAGCGCACTTTCCGGAGCAGACAGAAAAGGATTTGAGGAAAACAACATGCCACGCCAATTCCCATTGGAGAAAACCCGCAATATCGGCATCATGGCGCACATTGACGCGGGCAAAACCACAACGTCGGAGCGCATCCTGTTCTACACGGGCCGCAGCCATAAGCTGGGCGAGGTTCATGAGGGCAACGCCACCATGGACTGGATGGAGCTGGAGCAGGAACGGGGGATCACCATCACCTCCGCGGCGACGACGGCGTTGTGGAAGGACCACCGGATCAATATCATCGACACGCCCGGCCATGTGGATTTTACCGTCGAGGTGGAGCGCTCCCTGCGCGTGCTGGACGGCGCTGTGACCGTGTTCTGCGCCAAGGGCGGCGTTGAGCCGCAGTCGGAAACGGTCTGGCGGCAGGCCGACAAGTACAACGTTCCCCGTATGGCGTATGTCAACAAAATGGATATCACGGGGGCGGACTTTTTCCATGTCGTCGACATGATGCGCGACCGTCTGAAATGCAACGCCGTCCCCATCCAGATTCCCATCGGCGCGGAGGCGGAGTTCAAGGGCGTCGTTGATCTGGTGACGATGCGGGCGTATGTCGCCAAAGATGAGCTGGGCAAGATCATCGAGGAGGAGGACATCCCCGACTGGCTGGAGGACAGAGCGCGCGACAGCCGGGAGGCGCTGATCAACGCTCTGACCATGATCGACGACGATCTGGCCGAGACGGTGATCAACGAGGCGGAAGTGACCCCTGAGATGATCAAGCCCGTGATCCGCAAAGCGACCATCGAGGGCGTGGTGATTCCGGTTCTGTGCGGGACCTCTTACCGCAACAAGGGCGTTCAGAATCTGCTGGACGCGGTGGTGGAGTATATGCCCTCGCCGCTGGACATCCCGCCGATTGCCGGCTTCGACCCCGTAAAGGAGCGGGAGGACACGCGCCCCGCCTCCGATGAAGACCCGTTTTCCGCGCTGGCGTTCAAAATCGTGACCGACCCTTATGTGGGCCGCCTGTCCTTTATCCGGGTCTATTCCGGGACAGTCGAGGCGGGCGACGCGGTATACAACTCCACCAAGCAGCACCGCGAGCGCCTTGGACGGCTTCTGATGATGCACGCCAACCACCGCGAGGACATAGACAAGGTTTATTCGGGCGATATTTTCGCCGCCGTGGGCCTGAAAAACACGACGACGGGCGACACGCTCTGCGAGGAAAAAGCGCCGATCATTCTGGAGTCCATGGACTTTCCCGAACCGGTCATCCGCGTGGCCATCGAGCCGCGCACAAAGGCGGGGCAGGAAAAGATGGGCATCGCGCTGTCCAAGCTCGCCGAGGAGGACCCGACCTTCAAGACCTACACGGACACGGAAACC
>WRLJ01000244.1 GCA_009777685.1 Oscillospiraceae bacterium
GGCGGGGCGGAAAACCCTGTAGGGGACGCGGCCCTCCGCGTCCCGCAAAACACCCCCGCCGCACACGCCGGGGGGAACGCGACCCAAACCGTGTGCGCACCCACGGCGCGCCGAGGTCGTCGCGCCCTACGGCGTGTGCGGCGAGGCGAACGCGGCGCATCGGCAACCACGGGCGGCAGATTGCCGCCCCTACGGGGTTTTGCGGGGGTTCCCCATGCCCTGTAGGGACGCACTGTGTGCGTCCGCCGTTTCCCAAAACGTCCGCCCGTTTCCCAAAACGTCCGCCGTTTCCCGCGCCGGGTGCGTTGGGGATGTTTTGCGGGACGCGGAGTGTGGGCGTCCCCTACGGCCGTCATTGCGGGCTTGCCCCGCAATCTCCCGGGGGATCGCGAATCTGGGGGGATTGCGGCCAAGCGTCCCTACTCCGCGTTTCCTGACGGATTCACATGCACCATGCAGTGCTTGACTTGCGGGAAGCCGTTTTCGATGGCGTCGTGAACGCGATGGGCCGTCTCGTGGGCGCGGCGGAGCGTCTCGCCGCCGTCGACGCTGATCTCCACGTCCACGAAAACGCGGCTGCCGAACAGGCGCGTGTGGATGCGGTCGATGTCCCGCACGCCCTCCTGCGACAGGATGACGGCGCGCAGCTGCTCCACGGTTTCATCGTCACAGGCGCGGTCGGTCATCTTGCCGACGGCGTCCAGGAAGATATTCAACGCGGTCTTGACAATGAACACGGTGATGACCAGACAGGCCAGCGGGTCCAGGATCGGCAGGCCCAGCCGCGCGCCCAGAATGCCGGCGAAGCTGCCCACGGAGGACAGCGCGTCCGAACGGTGGTGCCACGCATCGGCCATCAGCGCGCCGGAGCCGGTCTTTTGGGCGGCGGCGCGGGTGTACCAGTACATGCCTTCCTTGACGGCGACGGAGACGACCGCGGCAACCAGCGCCAGCGCGCCGGGAACGGCCAGCTGGCCGGAGGCTCCCTCGAGAATCCGGCTGACGCCCTGCCAGCCGATCAGCAGCCCCGTCGCGCACAGCACGGCCGCCAGCACGATGGCCGCCACGCATTCCATGCGCTCATGGCCGTACGGGTGATCCTTGTCGGCTTTCCGGCCGGACATGCGGATGCCGACCATGACGAATACGGTGCTGAGGATGTCCGACAGGGAGTGCGCCGCGTCGGACACCATCGCGGCGGAGTTGCCCAGTAGCCCCGCCAGCAGCTTAAAGGCGGACAGGACCACATTGCCGGCGATCGTTTGCAGGGATACCCGGTAGGCGATTTGCGCGTCTGTTCGTGTGTTTTCCATGATTGACTCTCCCCTCTGACAGTCTGCCCCGCGCCGCCGGAAACAATAAAAAGCGCCCGCGGAACAATTACTGTCCCGCGGGCGCCGTAAAAGTACGCCCGCTGCCGCCGGAGGCGGCCCGGCCCCACGCCCCGGAGGGCGCCGCCTGCTCAGTTTGCGCTGTCGTGAATGAAACCAGTATAGCATAGGCAAGCCGGAAAAGTCAAGGGAAATTTTCGCCCGCCGGCGCGGGGGACGGGAGGCGTTTTGGGAAACGGCGGACGCACACAGTGCGTCCCTACAGGGCATGGGAGAACCCCCGCAAAACCCCGTAGGGGCGGCCGTCCCGGTCGCCCGCGGACGCCATATATGGCGTCCCTACACATACATCATGTTTTAGATTGTACATTGTACGACACATACGTCATGTTAGGGCAGTTCCCTGTGAAGACAGCAAAGAAAGTGCAAGGGTATGGCCGGGACGTGCGAAAAGGGCAAAAAGAGAGAAACCTAGAAGTTGAGGCCAGGACAGCCCGGACAAGACCCTTACGGTGAAAGGCAGTGCCTTTCCGCAAACAAAACCCCCGTATTACCCGCGAGAGGGGCTGGGGGACTGCCAAGTCCCCCAGTGGGGGGTCCGGGGGAGACCTCCCCCGGGAATGCCTGAACACTACCCAAACCCACAGCCGCACGGGCAAACGGTGAAAACCTTTCCCCGAAGTTTGCAGATAACCCTGCGGGACGCCGAGGTCTGCGTCCCCTACGGTGTGTGCGGTGGGGCAAACGCGGCGCGATGCCCACATCGCGCCGGGTTTCCCCATTTTGCGCGCTTCCGCGCGCCGCGGTATGCCTTTCGCCGTTCCGGGGGATAATCTAGGGTATCAAAGGAGGCGATCCCCGTGAACAAAAACCGTTTCCGCTCCGATATGGAAGCCGCGTGGGAATTGCGGCCCCACACCGACGGCACGCCGGAAAGCCGCTCCCACACGCGCCGGTTTTCTGCGCCCGCAGCCGGCGGGCCGCGGCCCGGGAAGGACAGCGCGAAAAACAGGGAAAAGCCCGAAGCGGCGGCGCAAAGCAATACCGAAGCCCCCTAAAAGGAGCCATTCATCTTGAATACCCGCGAATTTACCGAAAAAGCGAGGTCCGCGCTGCGGCTGGCGCATGAGGCGGCGGCCAAGCTGGGACACGGCTATGTCGGTTCGGAGCATGTCCTGCTGGGCCTGCTGCGCGAACCGGAGGGCGTGGCCGCGCGCGTCCTGCGCGCGGGCGGCGTGACGGAGGAGGCGCTGCTGAAGCAGCTGACCGATACCGTGGGCTGCGGGGAGCCGGGTCTGCCGCTTTTGCAGGGGCTTACGCCGCGCGGGCGGCGTATCGTCGACATCGCCGCCGCCGAGGCCGCGCGGCTGGGACAGGCGGCCATCGGGACGGAGCATCTGCTGCTGGGCATCCTTCAGGATGGGGAGGGCATGGCCGTCCAGCTGCTGGCCGGCCTCGGGATTGACAATCGAAAGCTCTATGCCGGCGTCACGGACGATGTGCTTCTCCGTCCCATGCCGCCGGTCCCGCGTCTGCCGGGACGGGTCAAAGCGCCGCGTGCGGACGCGGAGGAGTTTACGACCCTCGCGCCGCTGAAAAATACCGGGCTGCCCAAAACACTGGCGCGCTTCGGGCGCGACCTGACGGCGGCCGCGCACCGGCTGGACCCCGTCGTCGGGCGCGGCGGGGAAATCACGCGCGTCATGCAAATCCTGTCCCGGCGCCAGAAGAACAACCCGGTCCTGCTGGGGGAGCCGGGCGTGGGCAAAACCGCGGTCGTGGAGGGGCTGGCCCTGCGCATCGCCACGGGCGACGTGCCGGAGACGCTGGCGGATAAGCGTCTGGTTACGCTCGATCTGTCCTCGATGGTGGCGGGAACCAAGTACCGCGGCGAGTTTGAGGAGCGCTTTAAGCAGATCATGGAGGAGACGGCGCAGGCGCGCTCGGTCATCCTGTTCATTGACGAAATGCACACCCTCGTCGGCGCGGGCGCGGCGGAGGGGGCCATCGACGCGGCCAACATCCTCAAGCCCGCGCTGGCGCGCTGCGAGCTGCAAATGATCGGCGCGACGACGCTGGAGGAATACCGCC
>WRLJ01000245.1 GCA_009777685.1 Oscillospiraceae bacterium
GACATCGAGATGGACCGGGAGACCGGGCGCGCCGCCGCGCTGGTCGTTCTGGCGGCCGGGCGGCCGGGCGGGCTGTTTGGGCGCGGGCACGAGTATGTCGTTCCGTGGGAAAACATCCGCCGGATCGGGGACGACCTTGTGCTGGTCGACCAGGACACGGCGGAGCCGGCGCCGCCGCCGCGGCAGCGGTGGCTGAATTTTTAGAGATATTTTTTCATGGCGTTGATCGCGTTTTTTTCCAGACGCGAGACCTGCGCCTGCGAGATGCCGACCTCGGCGGCGACCTCCATTTGCGTGCGCCCGTCGTAAAAGCGCAGGGCCAGGATGTGCCGCTCCCGGTCGCTGAGGTGGCTGATGGCCTCCTTCAGCGCGATATGCTCCAGCCACTGCTCATCGGTGTTTTTCTGGTCGCTGACCTGGTCCATCACCGTCAGGCTGTCGCCGCTGTCGGAATAGACCGGCTCGAACAGCGATACGGGGTCCAGAATCGCGTCGAGCGCCATCACCACGTCCTGACGGGGCAGGTCCAGCTTTTTGGCGATCTCCTCGATGGTCGGCTCCTTCTGGTTTTCGGTCAGCAGCTTTTCTTTGGTTTGCAGGACCTTATACGCCATGTCCCGCACCGAACGGGAAACCCGTATTGAACTGTTGTCGCGCAGGTAACGGCGAATTTCTCCGATGATCATCGGAATGAACGTCACGTGTTGAAATCGCGTGTAAGGCCGGTCAAAACACATAGTCGATCGTTATATTCCCGTTTATGACCGTCACGCGGCTGATCAAGGTCCGCACGATATCCTGCCGCTCCGCCTTCGTCAGCACATCCCATACGTCCGCGATGCTGTCAATGCTGGTTCTCAGGGTAAGGATCCGTTTGCTGACGGCGCCGCGCTCAGTTTCGGCGGTAATCTGCTTCATGATGTTTGACAGTTCCCGCTGGTACTCCCCGACGGTTTCCAGCAGCAGGGGGTCCGGCGACGACGCGTAGAGGGTGTACAGGCGTTTTACTTTCGCGGAGACGGCGGCATATTGCTCCCGCAGGATGTCGGTCACGCTCTGCTCCGGCGCCGCGGAGGCTTCGTCTTTGCTTTTCCCCACGCAAAAGCGGAACAGGTCGCGGACGACGACATCCTCGACGTCGCCGGCCCAAAGCCGGACATTGCGGCAGTCGGGGTCGCGGACGAGGCTGGGTTTGCTTTTGTCGCGGGAGTAGCAGACGATCTTGCAGCCGGTCTTGCCCCATTTCTGATAGCGCATTCTGGCGCCGCATGTCCCGCAGCGGAGCAGGCCGGTCAGCAGATAGTCGGAGCCGGACAGCCTTTTGACCGAGCGCGACCGCAGGCATTCCATAGCCTGCTCGTAGGTTTCAAGGGAAACAAGCGGCTCGTGCCGCCCCGTATATTCCCTGCCGTTGTAACAGATGAAGCCGGCGTTGGATTTTCGGGTCAGGATTTGATAGGCGAGCTTCTCGTATTTCAGTCCAACCATTTTCGCTATGCGGTTGAGCGAATATCCCTTGATATAAAGCGCATAAATGTTTCGCACGGTGTCCGCGTCCTGATTGGGAATCAGGACGCCTTTTTCCGGGTCATAATCATATCCGAAGGGGGTGCGCCCGCCGCCCATCCACAGGCCGTTTCTGACCCGCTCCGTCATCCCCATACGGGTGCGCTCGCGGATGTTCTCGCGTTCCAGCTGCGCGAACGCGGAGAGAATGCCCAGCATCAGCCGTCCCATCGGCGTGGCGGTATCCATGTGCTCGTTGATGGAGGTGAAATCAACCTTGTGCGGATTGAGGACGTCCTCGATGATATACAGCGTATCCTTCTGGCTGCGGCTCAGACGGTCCAGCCTGTACACGACGACACAGCCGATCGCGCCGGTTCTCGCGTCATTCAGCAAACGCTGCAGCTCCGGCCGGTCGATGTTGCTGCCGGTGAAGCCCCCGTCGATGTAAAACTCGTATTCCCGGATGCCGCGCGATACGCAATGGGCCTCCAGCATCTGTTTCTGAGCGTCAATGGAGTACCCCTCCTCACGCTGGGCGTCGGTGGATACCCGAATGTACAGGGCGGCCTTTCCGGCCGCAGGCTTTGCCGTCGCGGGCTTGGCCGGCAAGGACGCTCACCTCCTCCGGCAGAGCCGGAATCCCTTAGCGGGAAGCCCCTTCTCCCGAAGGAGGGTTTTCCCGGTTCGCGCGCCGCAGCGCGCTGTACAGCGTCCCAATGACGCGGGCGTGGGTGATGCGGTAGCCCGACAGCTCATCGTCGCCCACCGGGAGACCGTTGACGGTTCGGGTGACTTGCATCGCATCCCCCTCCTTCTCCCTGGGAGTATACCCCGTTGAAGAGAAGAACAGACCGGCGCGCGTCTTTTGAATCGAAAGGACGGCGCGTTTCCGCCTCGTCCTGTAACGGGGGCCCGGCTCAAACGGGAGCGGCGCCCGCGAGTCCGCGGCTTCCCGCTCACCCTTTCCGCATCTTCCTCAAAAACGCCTTTTGCACGTCCTTGGAGCAGGCGCGGCTGACCGGTATCCTCTTCCCGCCGGCCACGACGGCGTCCGTCCGCGTAAGCTCCTGTATCTTCCGCACATTGACCGCGTATGCGATGTGACAGCGGACGAACTGCTCCTTCGGCAGCCCGGCCAGCAGCTCTGAGAGCTTGCCGGAGCAGTCCACCGTCCTGTCCTCCAGCGTGACGACCACACGCTTCCCGGAGGTTTCCAGACAGACGATATCCGCCGCCGGTATCTGTACGGTCTGCGCCCCGCTTCGGGCGATCAGGACATTGCTTTGGAACCGGCGGTCATAGTCCGCCGCGATCAGCCGCTCCAGCACGCCGCCGTCCAGCGGCTTCATCAGGTAATGGAGCGCGCCCACATCATACCCCTGCCAGACATGGGCGGGGTTGGAGGTAATGAAAATGATGGCGGCGGAGGCGTCATGCTCGCGTATGTTCCGCGCCAGCGCCATGCCGTCCGTCCCGTCCATGACGATATCCAGCAGCAGGAGGTCGTACCGCTCTCCCCGGGAAAAGGCGTCCCAAAAAATCGCGCTGGATTCAAAGAGGGAAATGTGGTACTCTATATTCAGTTTCCTGAAAATCCCGCGGCAGATTTCCTCCTGCCCGGCGCGGAATACCGCTTCATCCTCGCAGATGGCGGCCCTGTACATGATCGCGTCACCTCCGCTATATCATAGAGTATCGTATCAAACGGGGGCCCGCTCCATACCCGGGAGGATGTTTTTTTTACCCGCCGCGGCCAATCTCCGGACAAACAGGGCGGTTCCGGTCCGCTCACGGGAGGCTCCGGCCTCCGCTGGAAAAAGGGTGACAGTATGGGAAAGCGCAAAACCCCGATATGGCTTTTTCTGCCCGCCGCGGGGGGGCGGCCGGGCCTCCTCTCTGGCGGCGGTG
>WRLJ01000246.1 GCA_009777685.1 Oscillospiraceae bacterium
CGCCGCGGCCCGGCGGGCCAGCCGCCAAACCGCCGGAAAGCCTCTCAGCAGCTTCTTGATTCCGTCCTTGACGCCGTAGTACACGCGGACCGCGCGCCACGCGCGGGAGTTGTATATGTCGGCCAATGCGCCGCGCAGACGCTCCGCCTCCAAGCGCAGGGCCTCGGTTTCGATCCGGTGGGCGGCGGCGGCGGAGAGCAGGGCCTGGGCCGCCTGTTCGGCGGTCAGCCGCCGGACCCGCAGGCCGAACGTCAGAGCGCCGCCGTCCCCGTCCTGCCATTTGAAATGATAGCGGGGGCGCGGGGAGGCGAACAGATCGCCGTCATGCACGGCGGCGGCGTTCTGCGGGATGACCTCAACCGGCTGCCCGGACAGGCGCGGGTCGGTGACGTACACCAGAGAAAACCCGCCGGCTTGAAGCTCAACCCGCGCGCCCGCCGCGCCGGGGGGCACAGGGACGGGCAATTCGGACAGCGCCGTTTCGGCCTCCCCGACGGGGAAGCCGCCGCTGTCCAGAAACAGGATATCCAGCGCCGTATCCATGCGTCAGCCTTTCCTTACCGGGCCATATTGCACCATGCGCCCCTTGTCCAGCAGCAGGGCGTGCGTACACAGGCCGCGGACCTGCGACGGGCTATGGCTTACAATGATTACGCTGGTGCCGTCCTTGATCATATTCCGGATGCGGTCGTCGCACTTTTTGACAAAGTAGGTGTCGCCGGTCGCCAGGCCCTCATCCGTGATCAGAATATCATGGCGAACCATAGTGGCGATCGAAAAGCCCAGCCTGCCCCTCATCCCGGAGCTGTAATTTTTGACCGGCACATCGGCAAAGTCGTGCAGCTCCGCGAAGTCCAGAATTTCATCCTGACGGGAGCGCATATACTCACGCGAATGGCCCAGCATCGCGCCGCCGAGGTAAATGTTCTCAATCCCGGTCAGCTCGCCGTCAAAGCCCAGACCGATCTGAAGCATCGCCACGGAGCCGTTTACCTTGACGTGACCGGCCGTCGGGACCAGGATGCCGGCGACGATTCGCATCAGAGTGGATTTCCCGGCCCCGTTCGGGCCCATAATGCCCAGAATCTCGCCCTTGTCCAGGGTAAACGAGATGTTGGAAAGCGCCCAGAACTCCTCAAAGTACAGCTCGCGCCGGATGGCTTTTACCACATATTCCTTCAAGCTCTCTATTTTCTGTCGGGCCAAATTGAAGCACATGGAAACATTCTCAACCTCAACCAAGCGTTCCGGCATAACGATCCCTCCCCGCGCCGCCGTCTTCGGCCGTTTGGCCGTTTCTGAATAATATAACACGTTTGTCAGGATAAAGCAAGTTGCCTGAACGCGAATTCTGTGGTATAATGCGCCTGCGGCGAAGAGCGCGTCAAGGGGCAATTCATTTGCCCCGTTCGCGCTTGACATGGCATAAGAGCGCCTGCGGCGGAAGAGCGCACAAAGGCGCAATTCATGGATGGGAATCGGGAGAGGGGGGTGCGCCGGTGCGCGGTCATCATCGGGGAACAGGCGGGGCCTTTTCGGCGGCCGCCGTCCTGGTCTCCCTCCTGCTCAGCGTCTCGGCGCTGATCTTCGGAGTATGGGCGGAGGAGCGGCTGCTGGGGGCCGGGACGGTCAATATAAGGCAGTCGGTGTTTTTCACGGCGGTCTTCACGCTGCTGGCGATGGAGACGGCCGGCGCCTACCGCGTCGGCCGGAGAAGGCTGTTCGAGGTCGCCTTTTCCGTTCTTGTTTCCGTGGTCGCGATTCATTTGGGGATGATGGCGCTTCCCTTTTTTGACGTCTCTTACGTGCAGTCGCCCTACACCGCCGCCGCCGTCGCCGGCGCGCAATTGCTGCTGCTGTGCGTATGGGCGGTCGTCTTTCACCGATTATACTTTTACGTGTTTCCCAGGCGCGCCGCCGTCGTGGTGGCGGACAGCGCGGAAAGCGCCGCGCATTGCGCCGGAAAGGTGAGCAAGCACTCGCGCGAGTTTGAGGTGATCCTGGCCACGGACTGGAACGGATATTTCGAGGCCCTGCCGGCCCATGAGGCCGTGATCGCGTACAATCTGGAGCCCGGGGCGCGGGTGGAGCTGCGGGAGTTCTGCTTGCGGTCTTCGCTGGACTTCTGCGTGATCCCGGAGCTTTGGGAGCTTGGCGTACATAAGAGCTTTTCCTTCCAGTTCGGGGATTTGCCGGTCCTCCGGTTCCGGCGGCTTGGCCTGAGCTGGGAGCAGCGGGCGGTCAAGCGCGCCGCGGATATCCTCCTGTCGCTCTGCGCCCTTGCCGTCCTGTCTCTGCCGGTGTCGCTGCTTGCGCTGGCCGTGTTTTTGCAGGACAGGCGCAATCCCATCTTCGCGCAGGAGCGGCTCACCCGGGACAGCCGCGTGTTCCGCCTGTACAAGCTGCGCACCATGGTCCCCGGCGCGGAGGAACATACCGGGCCGACGCTGGCGGCATACAACGACCCCCGCGTCACGCGCCTGGGACGGTTTCTGCGCCTGACGCGCCTGGACGAGACGCCGCAGTTTATCAATGTCCTCAAGGGCGATATGTCTGTCGTGGGGCCAAGGCCCGAGCGCCTGTACTTTCATACGCTGTACTCCCTCAAGGTTCCGGAGTTCAGCCACCGCCTGTCCGTTAAGGCCGGCATCACCGGCATGGCGCATGTCTACGGGCGTTACGATACGCGCCCGGAGGAGCGCATCCGCCTGGACTTATACTACATCCTTCACGCATCCCCGCTTCTGGATATCAAAATCATGATCGAGACGGCGCGGATCATGCTCTCGCGCTCTTACGCCGAGGGGCTGAAGGGCGCGCGGCCGGAGTTTCCCCAGCAACAGGAGCCTCCGGAGACCGCGGACCGTGAGCCGGAGCCGGCGTCCGGCGCTGAAATGGAACGGGTTTAGATGAAGATATTGTACACCGCCTCTACGGCGCGGCACATCCGGGACTTTCACCTCCCCGTTCTGGAAAGGCTGGCCGGGGACGGCCACGCCGTCACGGTGGCCTGCCGGGACGCCGCCTCGCTGGCGGGGCCTTTTGAAACGCTGGAGCTTCCATACGCCAAAGGCTTCTTCTCCCCGGCCAATCTATCCGTTTGGGGACGCCTGCTGTCCCGCTTCCGGCGGGAGCGTTACGGTCTGGTTCTCACCCATACCGCGCTGGCCGGCTTCCTGACCCGCGCCGCGCTGGGGGCCGCCGGAAAACGGGACACGGTGTGCGTCCATACGGCTCACGGCTATCTGTTTGGCAAAAACGCCCCCCTGACCGGCCGGCTGACCTATGGCTTCGAGCGGCTGTGCGCTCCCGTCACGGACGCGGTGATCACCATGAACGCGGAGGATTTCGGCTATGCCGGAAGGCTCACGCGCAAAGGCGGCCGCGTCGCCGCGCTGGCCGGCATGGGCATAGA
>WRLJ01000247.1 GCA_009777685.1 Oscillospiraceae bacterium
GTTCGGGCGCGGCGTCGTGTTCCGTCTCGACACCGGCGCCGTTGAGGTTACGGTGTTTTCACAGCCGCCCCGGTGCTTTACGATTTAGAACCGGAGCGCGAAAGGATGGGGTTTTTCATGAAAGACGTACCCGCGCTGTTCGGCAGCATGGTCTTCAATGACGAGGTCATGCGCCGCACGCTCCCGCAGGAGGTGTACCGGGCGCTGAAAAAGACGATGCGGCACGGGACGCATCTGGAGCTTGACGTGGCCCGCGTCGTCGCCGGAGCGATGAAGGACTGGGCCGTGGAAAAGGGCGCGACGCACTTTTCCCACTGGTTCCAGCCCATGACCGGAGTGACGGCGGGCAAGCACGACAGCTTCATCTGCCCCCGCGGCGAGGGCAAGGTCATCATGGAGTTTTCCGGAACGGAGCTGATCCGCGGCGAGCCGGACGCCTCCAGCTTCCCCTCGGGCGGCCTGCGCGCCACCTTCGAGGCGCGGGGCTACACCGTCTGGGACACGACCTCATACGCCTTTGTGAAAGACGGAACGCTGTATATCCCCACTGCGTTCTGTTCCTACAGCGGCGAGGCGCTGGACAAAAAAACCCCCCTCCTGCGCTCGATGGAGGCCGTCGACCGGCAGGCCGCGCGGATTCTGCGCCTGTTCGGCGGCGGCGGCGCGGCGCGGCACGTCGTCACAACCGTGGGCGCCGAGCAGGAGTATTTTCTGATCGACCGGCAGGTCTATCTCCAGCGCCCCGATCTGATGTATACCGGCCGCACCCTGTTCGGCGCGTACCCGCCCAAAGGACAGGAAATGGAGGCGCACTATCTGGGCAGCCTCAAGCCGAGGGTGTCGGCCTATATGAAGGAGCTGGAGGAGGAGCTGTGGAAGCTGGGCGTGTACGCCAAGACCAAGCACAATGAGGCGGCCCCCGCCCAGCACGAGCTGGCGCCGTTTTTCATCACCACCAACATCGCCACCGATCACAATCAGCTGACAATGGAGCTGATGAAAAGCGTCGCGGGCAAGCACGGGCTGGTCTGTCTGCTGCACGAGAAGCCCTTTGCCGGCGTCAACGGCAGCGGCAAGCACATCAACTGGTCTCTGGCCACCGACACGGGGGTCAACCTGCTCGAGCCGGGCGGGACGCCGGCTGAAAACGCGCAGTTTTTATTGTTCCTGGTCGCTGTCATTCAGGCGGTGGACGAGTATCAGGACCTGCTGCGCCTTTCGGCGGCCAGCGCGGGCAACGACCACCGCTTGGGGGCCAACGAAGCCCCGCCGGCCATCGTGTCCATGTTTCTGGGCGACGAGCTGACGGAGATTCTGGAGGCGCTGGAGGCGGGCACGGACTATCAAAACAACGAGACGCATCAAATGGAGATCGGCGTCACCGTGCTGCCGCACTTCCCCAAAGACACAACCGACCGCAACCGGACCTCGCCGTTCGCGTTTACGGGCAACAAGTTTGAGTTCCGTATGCCGGGCTCGGCGTTTTCCATCGCGGGGCCGAACATCGTGCTGAACACGGCGGTCGCGGAGTCTCTGCGCCGGTTTGCCGACGAGCTGGAGGCGGCGGAGGACTTTACCTCCGCGCTGGCGGCGCTGATCCGGAAAACCTTCCGCGAGCATAAGCGAATCATCTTCAACGGCAACAACTACGCCGCCGAGTGGGTGACGGAGGCCGGGCGGCGCGGGCTGAGCAACCTGTCCGCGACGGCCGCCGCGCTGCCCGCCTATATCGCGCCTGAGAGTCTGGCGCTGTTCGCGCGGCATCAGGTACTGCATGAAACGGAAATCCATTCGCGCTACGAGATTTTGATGGAAGGGTATTGCAAGACGATCCACATTGAAGCCCTCACGATGGCGGACCTGGTCAAGCGGGAAATCCTCCCGGCCTGCTTCGGATATCAGCGCGAGCTGGCGGAGCTGGCGGAGCGGAAGACGGCCCGCGGGGGCTTTGACGCATCGCCGGAAACGCGGTGGCTGAACACCATATCCAAGCTGACGGCGGAGCTGCTGGACAAGCTGGAGACGCTGGAAGACGCGCTGCCGCGGGCCGCGGCGGAGACGGAGCTGACCGCGCGGGCCGAAGCCTTCCGCGCGGTACTCGGGGTCATGTCGAAGCTGCGGCGGATCGCAGACGAGCTGGAGACACGGGTGGCGAAACAGCACTGGCCCCTGCCCAGCTACGCCGAGCTGCTGTACAGCGTGGTGTAGGGGGGGACAGCGAGGCTCCCGCCCGTCACCCCTCGCGCAGTACCTTGCGGTCCCGGACGGTGAACACCGTGTCCGGCTGGACGGACGGCAGGTTGTGCGTGACCATCAGGATTGTGTGCCGGCCGCGCAGATGGCCGATGGTTTCGGAAACCTCCCGCTCGCTCTCCGGGTCAAGGGCGCTGGTGGCCTCGTCGAAGACCAGCACGGGGGCGCGCCGGATCAGCGCCCGCGCGATGGCGATGCGCTGGCGCTGGCCGCCGGACAGCGTCCCGCCCACCTCGCCGGCGGGGGTGTCGTAGCCCCGCGGGAGCGCGGAGATGAACGCGTCCGCGTCAGCCAGCGCGGCGGCGGCCCGCACCTCGTCCATAGACGCGCCCTCCTTACCCAGAGCGATGTTCTCGGCAATCGTGAGGTTGAACAGGGTACAGCTCTGGTCCACATAGGCGAAATAACCGCGCCACTCCTCCAGACTGACCTCCGAAAAACGCTTGCCGCCCACGGTGATGTCCAGGCCCTCGCGCTCGTACAGCCCCGCAATCACCTTCAGCAGCGTCGATTTGCCGCCGCCCGACTCCCCGACAAACGCGGCAAACCGGTTTTCCTCCACCGTCAGGCTCACATCCTCAAACAGCGGCGTTTCCGCGCCCTCAAAGGCAAACGACAGGTTTTTGACCTCGACCCTACAGCCCTCCGCCGCGGGGGGCTGTTTTGTTTCGGGCAGGGGGTCAAGGCGGTTGTCGCCGCCCAGCGTCTCATAGACGCGCCGCCCGGCCTCCAGCGGGGCTTGCAGCCCCGCCCAGGCGTAGCCGATGCCGGAGATGCTCCACGCGACGGACGAACACAGCGGCACGAGCGCCATCAGCGCGGGCAGGGTCATGTCCCCGCGCGCGATCAGCAGGCTGCCCGCGGCGAACACCCCGCCCGTCGTCAGCAGCCTCGCGGAACCGCCCAACAGCTCCTGCGCCCCGTTGATTCGCGCCTCGCGGCGGATCAGGCGGCGGATTTCGTCATTGTCCCGCCCGAAGATCTCCATCAGCCGCCCCCGCAGGTCAAACACCCGCGCGATGACGCCGCCCGCGAAGATGTCGCCGAGGGTTTTGGCCGCGCCCGCGATTTTGTCCAGCTTGCGCGCGGCGATCCTGGCCAGAGGCTTGGCGAGCAGGACCTGGGCAAGCAGGGAAAACAATCCCGCAAACAAGGCGTACA
>WRLJ01000248.1 GCA_009777685.1 Oscillospiraceae bacterium
TCCGGGTGATTTCCGGAGGATAGCAGCAGGCGAACAGGGCCGCGATATCGCCCGGATTTTGCAGGACGCGGTTTGCGGTGTCCGTCTGGTCCTTCAGCCGTTCGGCGATGCTGATCAGCAGCAGGCGCGTCCAGTAAACGTGCTGTTCCCACGCTTCCCGCATGTTGTTGGACAGCAGGAACGCCCGGGACGCGTTCAGAGCTTCCGGCGGCTTCGGACCGCCCGGGGCTTCCGCGAGACCCTTTCCGGGACAAATCACGAGCGTAGACCCGACCCGCAGATTTTCCGGGTCGATGTTCAGGTTGTGCGCGACGATCATCGGGACGGTCGTCCGGTATTCTCCGGCCAGCCGGTCCAGAGTATCGCCCTGACGGATCGTATATGACAGGGGCTGGGCGCAGTACATATCATCATCTCCATTCGCTTTTGGTTCAACTTATGCGGAAGGAGCGGGAGATGTGATTTCCGGGAACGGAACGGGGAGGAAGACGCGGCTCAGCCCAGCGCCATGTCGTTGCCCACGCCCACGATACAGATATAGCTTCGGCCCGCCGCCAGCAGCAGGGGATTTCCGTCCCCGTCCGTGAACACAAACGGGTCGTCGCGTGAGGCCTTCCGCCAGCGGATCGGGACCGCCTTGCCGCCGGCGGCCCACCAGCCGGAGCCTTCGCCGGTCATGCGGACGTTCAGGCGGCCCTCCGAATCGCCGGGAATCTGCGCGATGTCCGTGTTCAGCGACAGCACGTTGCTGACGGCGACCGGTTCGCCCTTCTGTTCGTCCATAAACAGTTCGTTATACTGCTCCACCGTATACAGCCCGGTGTCCCCGTCATAATGGAACACCGTGGACTTGCTTCGCGTGAAGGGGACGCTGACCCGCTCCGCCTCCGCGCCGCCCTCCGGGGCCGCGTCCGGCTCAAAGCGCCAGCCCAGGTCATAGCCCTCCCCATGCTCGGTGCGGATGTTCGTCCGCGCGTAGGTATCCAGCAGCCGCTGGCCGGAGGTGTATACGCTGTGCTCCGCCCCGGCGGTGCGGCGGCGCTCCTCGTCGCGCCAGGCCATTATGGCCGCGTATCCGCCGCCCCGCACATAGTCCAGCGTCTGGACGCCCCAGGCCTGGATCTCGTTGTAGACGATGTAACTGCCGCCCGCGTGGATGAAAATCGCGTCATGGCCCAGCGCGGCCTCCAGATAGTATGTTCGCGCGGAACGCACGGTCCCGATTTTCTCCAGCCCGTCGGGCGCGTAGTAGAGGCCCAGCATCCGCGTGATGCCGCCTTCGGCCAGGATTTCATAAATCACGTCCGCGTCGGCGTTTCCGCTCATCGGCAAGGCGCGTCTCAGGTTGTTCAGCACGATGGCCGCGGGCCGCCGCCCAAGCTCGGCGTCCTCCGGCAGCGGCAGGCCGGTCAGCGGGTTGAAGTCGCCCATGAACGGCTCCGGCGTCGGCTCCGGCGTGGGAACGGGCGTCGGGGAAGGGGTCGGCGCCGGGGTCGGGGCCGCGGTCTCTTCGGGGGGCGGCTCCGTCTCCGCGGGGCCGGGATCGCCGCCTCCCGGCAACAGGACGATCAGCAGAATCACGGCCGCCAGCACCGCGAGCGCCGCCGCGCCGATCAGCGGCAGGCGTTTTTCCAGTCTGGCCGCCTTCTCCGCGTTCCCGCCGGCCCGTTTGGCGATCCACTCCCGATATTTGATCCGGAAATTCATGGGTACAGCCCCCCTCTTTTTCTATCCATGAGTATAGCGCATTTTCGGGAAGTTGTAAAGAAGGGCCCCGCCGGAACGTTTCTGTTGACAAAGCCGTATAACTTTACCATAATGATAGTAGCTGACTGTGAAAAGGACGTCGATGCGCATGTGTGTCCGGGCCAGGTTGTCCGTCTTGAGCTGCCTCCTTCTGCTGCTGGCGCCGCTCAGCGCCTGCCGGGACGCGAACGCGGCCGTTCTGGTCGTGCATCCCGGGACCAAGGAGCTGACGCTGGGGCTGCCGTTCCGCGCGGTGGCGCAGCTGTCCGTGGAGGTGCGGCCCGCCGGCACGCATACGCGGCTGGAGTGGTCTTCCTCGGACACGGGGATTGCCGTGGTGGACGAGCGCGGCTTCGTGACCGCGCTGGCCCCCGGAACCGCGCGGATATCGGTGCGCGACGCGGAGAGCGGCGCGCGGAGCGTCTGCACGCTGAAGGTCCGCACCCTGCCGCAGGAACTGAGCATCCGCGCCAACCGCGCCGAGCTGCGCGCGGGACGCAAGCTGAACCTCTCGCCGAAGCTGTCCCCCGCGCCGTATATCCCGACCCTGTACAAAACCATCACCTGGTCCAGCTCCCGCACGGACGTGGCGACCGTCGACGCGCGGGGCCGGGTCACCGCCGTCAGCCCTGGCACGGCGGAGATCACCGGGCAGACCGTCAACGGGCTGACACAGGTCTGCGTGGTGGAGGTTCGAGACTAAATTGGAGAGATTACGCCGCCGCGCCGGAGATCATAAAAGGGGGAATACCATTGCACAGACTGCTGATGATCGAGGACGAGGCCCGCATCCGCGACTTTGTCGTGCCGTATCTGCGCAAGGCGGGCTTCGAGGTCGACCAGGCCGACAACGGGCCGGAGGGCCTGGAGATGGCGCAATCCGGCAAATACTCGCTGATCCTGCTGGATCTGATGCTGCCGGGGCTGGACGGGCGGGAGGTCTGCGCCCGCCTGCGCAAGACCAGCGCCGTGCCGGTGCTGATGCTGACCGCCAAGAGCGAGGAAACCGATATCGTGGGCGGCTTTGAGGCGGGGGCCGACGACTATCTGACCAAGCCCTTCTCCCCGCGCGAGCTGACCGTGCGCGTCAAGGCGATCATCGCGCGCTGTTACCCCGAAAACAAGGGCGCGGCGGTCACAGCCGGCCCGCTGGCGCTGGATACGGACGCCCAGCAGGCCGCGCTGGACGGCAAACCCCTGTCCTTGACGCCGAAGGAGTTTGACCTGCTGCTGCTGATGGCGCGCTACCCAAACAAAACCTTCTCGCGCGACCGCATTCTGACCGACGTCTGGGGCTATGAAAACGCCGCGGCCGGCGACGCGCGCACGGTCGATACGCACGTCAAGCAGCTCCGCGAAAAGCTCGGCGAGCATCGGGGCCTGCTGGCCACCGTATGGGGAAAGGGATATAAGCTCGATGAAAATTACCATTCGTCTGTGGCTGCTGATTAGCGCGGTCGCGGTATTCATTCTGGGGCTGACCTGGCTGTTCCTGATTTTGCTGCTGCCGGGCATTTACATGGACCGGGCCTATCAGGAGCTGGACAGCCATGCCGACTACATCCTCCAGATGTGGGAGCAGAGCGGCGAGGGAGACGGCGGCTTTGCGTATCTGGACGAGTTCGTGCGCGACATGGGTCTGCATATAGACATCCTCACGGAGGAC
>WRLJ01000249.1 GCA_009777685.1 Oscillospiraceae bacterium
GGCTGGGGCTGGACTATATCGAGGCCGGGTATCCGAAGGCGGCGGAGGGCGACGCCGACGCGGCGTTCTTCCGTGACCCGCCGGTTCTGCGGCACGCGAGGCTGGCCGCCTTCGGCGCGACGCGGCGCAAGGATACCGGCGCGGACGCCGACGCGGGACTCCGCGCGCTGGCGGACTCCGGCGCTCCGGCCGCCGTGATTTTCGGCAAGGCGTGGCTGCTGCACGTGACCGATGTGCTGGGCTGCGGGCCGGAGGAAAACCTACGCATGATCGAGGACAGCGTGCGGTTTCTCAAGGACCGCGGGCGCGAGGTCATCTTTGACGCGGAGCATTTCTTTGACGGCTGGCGGCAGGACGCGGCCTACGCTTTCGCCGCGCTGGAGGCGGCGCGGCGCGGCGGCGCGGATATTCTGTGCCTGTGCGATACCCGCGGCGGCGTTTTGCCGGACGAGGCCTATACGATCGTGCGCGAGGTGCGCGGGCAGACCGGCGCGCCGCTGGGCATCCACGCGCACAACGACGCGGGAATGGCCGCCGCCGTCTCGGTGATGGCCGTGCTGGCCGGCTGCACGCATGTGCAGGGCACGCTGTGCGGCTTCGGCGAACGGTGCGGCAACGCGGACCTGGTCTCAGTCACCCTCGCGCTTCAGGCCAAGCGGGGCTATGACTGCCTGCCTCCGGAGCGTCTGCCGGAACTGACGCACGCGGCGCGGCGCGTAGCGGAGCTGTGCAATCTCGCCGTGCCGCAAAACCAGCCGTATGTCGGCGCCTCGGCGTTCGCGCACAAGGCGGGGATGCACATCGACGGCGTGATGAAAAATCCCGAAACCTTTGAGCATATCTCCCCCGAAACGGTCGGCAACACCCGCCGCCTGATGATCACCGACCATTCGGGCCGCGCGCAGGTCCTGCCGGTCCTGCGGCGCGTCAAGCCGGACGCGGCGCGGGACGGCGCGGAGATGGACCTTATTCTGCGCGCCCTGCGCGAGCGGCAGGGCTGCGGCTACGAGGCCGCCGGAGCCGGCTTCGAGCTGATGATCCGCGACCTGCTGGGCCTGTACGAGCCGGCCTTTGAGCTGGTCAACTATACGGTCTTTTCCGAGGGACACGCCAACCTCCCCGCCGGGCCGGCCCGCGCGGTGGTCAAGGTTTCCGTGCGCGGGGAGGAATCGCTGGCCGCCGGGGAGGGCGAAGGCCCCGTCAACGCGCTGGACGGCGCGCTGCGCACGGCGCTGGAGCCGTTTTACCCCCGGTTGCGCGATATGCGCCTGACGGATTACAAGGTGCGCGTGCTCAACCCCACGGCGGCGTCGGCGGCCTCCGTGCGCGTGCTGATTGCCTCCACGGACGGCGCGCGCGACTGGAGCACGCTGGGCGTCTCCACCGACATCATCAGCGCCAGCTGGCAGGCGCTGTACGACAGCATCCGGTATTATCTGGGCGGCTTTCATACCGCTCTTTAAGAAAGGGACCGACCATCATGCCAATGACAAAAACCCAGAAAATCCTCGCGCGGCACGCGGGCCTGGACGCGGTGGAGCCGGGACAGCTGATTCAGGCGCGGCTGGACCTTGTGATGGGCAACGACATCACCTCCCCCGTCGCCATCCGCGAAATGGAAAAGGCGGGGCTGGATACCGTGTTCGACCCGGAGCGGATTGTATTCGTTCTGGATCACTTCACGCCCTGCAAGGATATCCAGTCGGCCCGTCTCTGCTCTCAGGTGCGGCGCTTTGCCGGAAAGCACGGCATCCCGCATCTGTTCGACGTGGGCGAGATGGGCATTGAGCATGTTCTCCTGACGGAAAAAGGCTTTATCGCGCCCGGCGAGGCCGTCATCGGCGCGGACAGCCACACCTGCACCTACGGCGCGCTGGGCGCGTTCTCCACAGGCGTGGGCAGCACGGACATGGCCGCCGGCATGGCCACGGGCCGCGCGTGGTTCCGGGTCCCCCCCGCCATCGCGGTGCGGCTGACGGGCCAGCTGAGGCCGTTTGTCTCCGGAAAGGACGTGATCCTGCACCTGATCGGCCGGCTGGGCGTGGACGGGGCGCGGTACCGCTCTTTGGAGTTTTTTGGCGCCGGGGCGCTGACGATGGACGACCGCTTCACCGTGGCCAACATGGCCATCGAGTGCGGCGCGAAGAACGGCGTCTTTCCGGTGGACGGCCTGACCCTGGAATACCTGAAGGGCCGCGTGAGGCGCGAATTTGTCGTCGACGAGCCGGACGGGGACGCGGAATACGAGCGCACGGTCGCCATCGACCTGGACGCCCTGGAGCCGACGGTGTCCAGGCCCTTCTCGCCGGACAACACCGCGCTGGCCCGGGAGCTGTCCGGCCTTGCCGTCCAGCAGGTCGTGATCGGCTCCTGCACCAACGGGCGCATCGGCGATCTGCGCGCCGCCGCCGCGATTCTGAAGGGAAGGCGCGTAGCCAAGGGCGTGCGCTGTATCGTCATCCCCGGCTCTCAGGCCGTGTATCTGGAGGCTCTGCGCGAGGGCTTGATGGAGATTTTCATCGACTCGGGCTGCGCCGTGTCCACGCCGACCTGCGGGCCGTGTCTGGGCGGGCATACGGGCGTGATGGACGAGGGCGAACGCTGCGTGGCCACGACCAACCGCAACTTCGTCGGGCGCATGGGGCATCCCAAATCGGAGGTGTATCTGGCCTCCCCCGCTGTGGCGGCGGCTTCGGCGGTCGCGGGTGAGATCACGGCGCCAAAGGAGGGCAACAACCTATGACCGTTTTCTGTTACGGCGACAACGTCGACACCGACGTGATCATCCCCGCGCGTTACCTAAACGCGCCGACGCCGGAGGAGCTGGCGTCCCACTGCATGGAGGACATCGACGCGGGCTTCGCCGCCGCCGTGCGTCCGGGCGACGTGATCACCGCGGGCGAAAACTTTGGCTGCGGCTCCTCCCGCGAACACGCGCCGATGGCGATCCTGGCCTGCGGCGTGTCCTGCGTCATCGCGGGGAGCTTTGCGCGGATTTTCTACCGCAACGCGCTGAACATCGGCCTGCTGGTCCTGGAAAGCCCGGAGGCCGCCGCCGCGATAGCCAACGGTGCGGAGCTGACCGCCTACGGCGCGGACGGGCGCATCGAGGCCGGAGGGCGGACCTACGCCGCCCAGCCGATCCCACCCTTCCTCCAGCGCGTCCGTCAGGACGGCGGGCTCCTGCAAAGCATTAAAAAAGAGCTGGCGGCGTCAGCCGGGGGTTCCGAAAACAAGGAGGGGCTGTGAGTGTCCAAAACCTACCACCTTGCCGTTCTGCCCGGCGACGGCGTCGGGCCGGAGGTCACGCGCGCGGCCCTGCTCGTGCTGGACCGCGCCGCCGGACGTTTCGGCTTTGCGCTGGAGACACGGGAGTATGCCATCGGCGGATGCGCCATCGAC
>WRLJ01000250.1 GCA_009777685.1 Oscillospiraceae bacterium
AGGTCTGCGTCCCCTACGGGGTTTTGCGCCCTGCCATGCGTAGGGCGCGACGACCTCGGCGCGCCGTGTTCCCCATTACACATCGCGCCGTGTTCCATTCCCCGAGCACGGCAGCCCGCCCTAAAATCCTCCGTCACGCCTTGCGGCGTGCCACCTCCTTTACGAAAGGAGGCTTGCGCGCCCTGTAAAGCCCCCGTCAAGGCTCCTTTCCTAAAGGAGCTGTCGGCGAAGCCGACTGAGGATTGACAAAGTTCCGCACACGCCCTACGGACGATAAGGACAAAAAAAAATATTTTTCCCCTCTTGACAAACGAAAACAGGCGCGATATACTACCAAAGCGACTGTCACGGGGAGACCTGTGATTTGAGCGGAAAAAGCGAATAACAAACGCGATGAAGCCGCAGATTGCGGCGCGTGGAATCCAAACCACGGCGCCGGTCACTGCGGGGGAGCATGTCCATCCTGAATGGGCGAACCGGAAGAGGACGAAGAGCGAAGGGGGCGGAGCCTCCGGAGCTTGACCGTGTCGGATCTTGCCGGGGGCGGCCGCGGAGGACGCGCCGCAAATCCGGTTTTTTTCATGGGGCGTCATGACACGCCCGGCGGGATGGATATTATTTTCTTCCGCAGATCCGGCGCAACACGCCTCTCCGAGACAAAAAGGAGGAACGCAGCTATGGCCACCGCGACGCATCCGAAAATGAAAGACATGATCCGCATCCGCCTGAAGGCGTATGACCACCAGCTGATCGACCAGTGCGCCGAGCGCATCGTCGAGACAGCCAAGCGCACCGGCGCGAGAGTTTCCGGTCCGATCCCGCTGCCGACGCGCAAGGAGATCGTGACCATCCTGCGGGCCGTCCATAAATATAAGGACAGCCGTGAACAGTTCGAGCGCCGCACCCATAAGCGCATCATCGACATCATCAAGCCCTCCCAGAAGACCATGGAAGCTCTGATGGGCATGGATTTACCGGCGGGGCTGGAGTTTGAAATCAAGCTGTAGAAGCGGAGCAATCCACCGTAACGGTTCTGGTTTCTTACTCTCCCCTCTCCTATACCCCCGGTTACGTTGGCGGTTGCGGCCAACCAATAACATCAGGAGGAACACCTCATGGAGAAAGCGATTCTGGGCAAAAAAGTGGGCATGACCCAAATCTTTGACGAAAACGGGCGCGTGATTCCCGTGACCGTCATACAGGCCGGACCCTGCGCGGTCACTCAGGTCAAGACCGCCGAAGCCGACGGCTACGAGGCTGTCCAGCTGGGGTACGGGGACATCTCCGAAGGCCGTCTCAGCAAGCCGGAAAAGGGCCATCTGGGCAAAACCGGCGCGCCGCTGAAAAAATACCTGCGCGAGTTCCCGCTGTCGGGCTATGCCGCGGGGGACGAGATCACCGTCTCGCTGTTTGCCGTCGGCGACCGCGTTGACGTCACCGGCATCAGCAAGGGCAAGGGATATGCCGGCACCGTCAAGCGTTTTGGCACGCACCGCGGCGCCATGAGCCACGGCGGCGGCCCCGTCCATCGCCATCAGGGCTCTATGGGCGCCAACTCCGACCCGGCCCGCGTGTTTCCCGGCAAGAAAATGCCCGGGCACATGGGCGTCGAGCAGGTCACGGTGCAGAATCTGGACGTCGCCCTGATCGACCCCGAGCTGAACGTCATCGCCGTGCGCGGCGCGATCCCCGGCCCGAGGGGCGGGCTGGTGAGTATCAAGTCTACCGTTAAAAACGGGTAAGCCCGCCACGCTCACAGAAAGGAGCCACGACCATGCCCAAAGCGAAGGTTTACAATATGGCCGGCGAGGTTACCGGAGAGATGGAGCTGAGCGAAGCCGTTTTCGGCATCGAGCCCTCCGTGCCCTCCATGCACACCGTCGTCAAGGCCCATCTGGCCGCCCGCCGTCAGGGGACGCAGTCCACGCTGACCCGCGCGGAGGTCAGCGGCGGCGGCGCCAAGCCCTGGCGCCAGAAAGGCCCCGGCCGCGCCCGTCAGGGCAGCACCCGCAGCCCGCAGTGGACGCACGGCGGCGTCGCGCTGGGTCCCAAGCCCCGCTCATACCGCGTGTCCGTCAATAAGAAAATCCGCCGTCTGGCCCTGCTCAGCGCCCTCAGCGCGAAGGCCGCGGCCGGCGAGGTCTTCGTGATTGACGGTCTGGATATGCCCGCCATCAAGACCAAGGATTTTGCCGCGTTTCTGCAAAAGCTGGGCGCGGTCAAGCCGCTGGTGGTCACCGGCGAGGCGCGGGAGAACGTCTACAAGTCGGCGCGCAACCTGCCCGGCGTCAAGACCACGGTCGCGGGCGTGCTGAATGTGTATGATATCCTGAACCACAGCGAGTTTGTCGTGGACAAGGCCGCCGTGGCCGGGATCGAGGAGGTGTACGGCGCGTGAAAAACGTACATGACATCATCATCCGCCCCATCATCACCGAGCGATCCATGTCCGAGGCAGAGAACAAGAAGTATGCCTTTCAGGTCGCTCCGGACGCCAACAAGATCGAAATCCGGCGCGCCGTCGAGGAGATTTTCGGGGTTGAGGTCGAAAGCGTGAATACCCTGAATGTCCGCGGCAAGAAAAAACGCATGGGCGTCCACATCGGGCGCAGGCCGGACACCAAGAAGGCCGTCGTGCGGCTGACCCGGAAGTCCAAGGCCATTGAGTTCTTTGAAGGGATGGTGTAACCGATATGGGAGTCAAAGCGTTCCGCCCGACCACGCCGTCCCGCCGCCACATGACCGTTTCGGATTTTTCGGAGATCACCAAATTTACGCCTGAGAAATCCCTGCTGGAAAAGAAAGCCAAAAACGCGGGCCGCAACAACTACGGGCGCATCACCGTCCGCCACCGCGGCGGCGGCAACAAGCAGAAATACCGCGTCGTCGATTTCAAGCGCAACAAGCTGGATATGCCCGGCACGGTCGTCGGCATCGAGTATGACCCGAACCGGGGCGCGAATATCGCGCTGATCCAATACGAGGACGGCGAGAGACGCTATATCCTCGCGCCGCTGGGCCTGAGGGACGGGGACAAGGTCCTGTCCGGCGAGGGCGCCGACATCAAGCCCGGCAACTGTCTGCCGATCGCCAGCATTCCGGTGGGTACGTTCATCCACAACATCGAGCTGTATCCCGGGCGCGGCGGTCAGATGGTCCGCGGCGCGGGCACGGCCGCCCAGCTGATGGCCAAGGAAGGCCGCCAGGCGCAGGTCCGCCTGCCGTCGGGCGAGGTGCGCATCGTGCCGGTCAACTGCAAGGCCACGATCGGGCAGGTCGGCAACATCGAGCATGAGAACATTCAGGTCGGCAAGGCCGGCCGCAAGCGCCACATGGGCATCCGCCCGACCGTGCGCGGCTCCGTGATGAACCCCTGC
>WRLJ01000251.1 GCA_009777685.1 Oscillospiraceae bacterium
GCGAGTGTGCTGATCACCTTTGTCGGGAGGCTTTCGTTGAGCGTCAGAGCGCCCTTGCCCAGCCCTGTAAGGGTGACGCGGACGTCGGAGGCGTTCTGCTGCCCGGTATTCCTGACGCTCACGGTCAGCTTGAGTATGCCGTCCCCGCCCGGTGTGTTCTTATCCAGCGTCGACGACGTGACCGACAGGGCCGGCGGGGTCTTATCCTCGGCCGGCTTGTTGGAGTTGGTGATATGTACCTGAATAAAGGCGGTCTGATCAATCGCGCCGGCCTGGCTTGTCCCCGTAATCTTAAACTGTACGGCGTAGTAGCCCTCCTGAACGTCCGGCATCACATTCACCGGCAGCTTGACGTCTCTCGATGCGCCGGCGCTGACCGACCCCACCCGCACCTCGCTGCCCGTCAGGGAGGTCGGGCGGAACAGCTCCGCCTCATGGCTCAGCGACACCGTCACATTCGAGGCGCTGTAGGAGGAATCGTTCCGCAGGCGGAAAGTGATCTCCCCGTTCCGGCCCGCCGTCAGTCCCGGCAGGTCGCCGGAAACGCTCATGACCGGAAGCTGCGGCGGCGGTTCCGGCGGGGGCGGTTCCCACGTCGGCACGGGCAGGTCTATCGTTTGCGAGACCAAGATCGTCTGCGTATGCTCCCAAACGGCGTCTGTGCTGTCTTTATACAGCAAGGTTATCACGATGCTGCTGCCGCCAATGTATCTGAGCGTCACCGTAAATGCCTCCGCAAGCGGGGGAAGCGGGAGTACCTGGCTTCCGTCCTGAAAGACAAACGCCGACCCCGATTCCATGACGGCCTCCACCAGCGTAACCCCGGCCGGAACCGTAACGTTGAAGGTAAATACGCCGCTCGTGCCCACAGTAAAGCCAAGGGCAGGTGTGCTGTACTTGGTGATCCTCGGCGGCGGCGGCGGTTCTTCCGCCCGCGCGCCGGGCGGAAGAACCGCCAGCATCCCCAGCGCCCATAGCGCGGCCAGTCCCGTCGCAAGCGCGCGCCGTGCCGTAAGTCGTTTTTTCATCCGTGTAACCCCCCGCGTTTATTTGTATATTTTGTGTCAAGCGCATGTAATCTGCCCGTATCCCGCCCCGCGCACCGCGTTCGCCGTAGGGCGCGACGCCCCTGCAGATCGGCGCAAATCGTCAGATTTTACTGGGTTTTCTGCTTGGATCGTTTCTCATTGCCCCGTTTGAAGTTGCCGGTAGCCTTTGCCATGATCAGTTGGGCGTCCTTACCCCCGGCGTTTTGAATTTTTGCGATAAAATCCTCTGCCTTCTTCCCGTTCAGCGCCGTCACCGGCTTTCCCCCGAAGGAAAGGAAGACTTTCTTTTCCTTCGTGAGCCGGTATGTGAAAACGTCTTCGTCAAGCACGCCTCGCTGATCCACGTTTCTGGCCATTCATAAACCTCTGATTTGAATTAACATGTTCCGCGTATCCCTGATTATATCTCCGCGTCCGCGCTTTCCGTCACGGACGCCTTCAGCATCCCGCCGTCGCCCGGCCCGTTCTCGATTCTTTCAACCTTCCCGTCAAAGATATGTACGATCCTGTCCGCATACGAGGCGATGCGAAGGTCGTGCGTCACGATAATCAGCGTCTGCCCCTGCTGGCGCGCGCGCCCGACAATCAGCTCCATGACCTCCGCCGTCGTTTTGGAGTCCAGATTGCCCGTCGGCTCGTCGGCCAGAATCAGCGGCGCGCCGACGACGAAGGCGCGGGCGATCCCCACGCGCTGCTGCTGGCCGCCGCTCATCTGCGTCGGCTTGTGCTTGGCGTGGCTTTTCAGCCCGACCATGTCCAGCATCTTCAGCGCGGCCTTCCTGCGCCCGCGCCGCCCGACGCCCTTGAACATCAGCGGTATCCCTACGTTCTCCAGCGCCGTCAGCGCGGGCAGCAGGTTATAGGACTGGAACACAAAGCCCATGTTGCGCTGGCGGAACTTGACCAGACGGGACTCGCTCATCTGCCCGATGTTGTGCCCCAGCATCCGGATCGTTCCCTTGGTCGGTTTTTCCAGACCGGCCATCATATTGAGCAGCGTCGACTTGCCCGAGCCGGACGGCCCCAACAGACAGCAGACCTCGCCCTGTTGAATGGTCAGGTCGATGCGGTCCAGCGCGACGACCTTCTCGGCGTCGATGCGGTATACCTTGCGCAGCCCCTTGATATCGACAATGGGCTTCTCCGCCGGCTGCGGCACGGCCGCCTCTCCCATACACGTCACCGCCTTTCTTGTGGAAAACGGGAGCCGGAATTGTAACGGACAGGCGGCGGAAACCGACATAAAGCCCTTCCGTCCGCCGTTGTTCATTCTACCATAAAGCCTCCCCGACAACAACCATATTTTTGATTCCGCGCGATATTCCAGGGCGCGGTTCTTTTTTTGCCGTAATAATTTCCGGCGCGCGCCGGACACTAGGGGAACAAGGAGGGAGCCTGACCATGAAAAAACGCAAAATCGTCGTGGCCGGCGCGGGATACGTCGGCTCGGCGGCGCTGTATACCCTGCTGACGGCGGGCACGGCGGACGAGCTGGTTTTGCTCGACATCAACGCCGAAAAGGCGGAGGGCGACGTGCTGGACATGCGGCACGGCATGAGCTTTCTGCGGCCCGTCACGCTGTACGCGGGCGGTACGCCGGAGGGCTATGCCCACTGCGCGGACGCGGCGCTGGTCATTCTGACGGCCGGGGCGGCCCAGCGCCCGGGCGAGACGCGCCTGGATCTGCTGGAGCGCAATCTTTGTGTCTTTGACGATGTCCTGGAGGGAATTGTTCCCCGTCTTGCGCCGGAGGCGATTATTTTGGTGGTGACCAACCCCGTCGACGTTCTGACGCGGTATGTTTTGGCGCGCTCGGGCCTTCCGCCCGGGCGGGTGATCGGCTCAGGCACCGTGCTGGATACCTCGCGCCTGAAGGTCGCCATTGCCGGGCACGCCGGCGTGGACGCGCGCGACGTGCATACCTTCATCGTCGGCGAACACGGCGACACCAAGGTTCCCGTCTTTTCCGCGACCACCATTTCCGGAATGCGGCTGGCGGATTATTGCCGCCAATGCGCCCAATGCGGCGGCAGCGCCATCGCCCTGGGCCGGATGCACGAGCTGCACGATGAGGTCAGGGACGCCGCCTATGAGGTCATCCGCAAAAAGGGCGCGACCTGCTACGCCGTGGCCCAGGCTGTCAATCGCATCGCCGAAGCGGTTTTGGGCGACCAGAAGGCCATCCTGACCGTCTCGGGGCTTGTGGACGGCCTGCATGGCATTCAGGGCGTTTGCCTGAGCCTGCCCTGCGTCGTGGGCGCGGGCGGCCTGGAAAAGCAGCTGAACGTCTGCTATTCCGATGAGGAAGCCGCCGCCCTGAGACACAGC
>WRLJ01000252.1 GCA_009777685.1 Oscillospiraceae bacterium
CACGATATCTGCAACTGCTGCGCCGCGCTGGCGTGTATGGATTGCCTGTGCGGGTGCTGCCGGTGAAGACGAAAAAAATCACCTTCAGCGCGATGATGCTCGCGCTGGCCCTGACGCTGCTGGCGCTGACCGCCGTGCTGCCGGTGATGGACCTGTCGCTGTGCGCGGCGGCGTCCGTCTGTATCGCGCTGACTGTGGCGCGGTGCGGCTTGGGCTATGGCGCGATGGGATACGCGGCGGCGGCGGTTTTGGCGTTTTTGCTGCTGCCGGACAAGGCTTCCGCGGTGTTTTTCGCGCTGGCGTTCGGCCCGTACCCGCTGTACCGGAAGCTGTTTACCCGTGTCCGCCCGGCCTGGCTGCGGTGGGCGGCCAAGCTGGCCGCCGCCAATGCGTCGGTTTTGCTGGCGCTGGCGCTGTTCCGCTGGGCCTTTGCCGATTTGGAGGGCCCGCTGTGGCAGATGGCGGGGATGCTCGCGCTTTACAACGCCGTGATGGTGCTGTACGATAAGGCGGCGGGCCGGGTGCTGGAGAGGCTGGAAATGGAAAATTGAGGAATACGGAGGGTGTCTCTATGTTGCGCAGTATGACCGGATATGGGCGCGCGGCGGCGCGGGACGGGGAAGCGGGACCCTGTATGGGTCTGACCGTGGAAATCCGCGCGGTCAACCACCGCTATCTGGACGTCGGCGTGCGCCTGCCGCGCGCGCTGAGCTTTCTGGAGGACGCGGTCAAGCGGCATGTGTCCGGCGGCGTGTCCAGAGGTAAGGTGGAGGTTTCGCTCTCGCTGGAGCGCGAGGACGGGGCGGTGGAGATCAGCGTCTCGGCGGAAGCGGCGGCGGCCTACATAGACGCGGCGCGGAGGCTGGAGGAGCGGCATGGCGTGCGCAACGACCTGACCGCGTCGGCGCTGCTGCGGATGCCGGAGGTGGCGCTCGTCCGCAAGGCCGATTGGGACGAGGAGGAAACGACGGCGCAGGCTCTGGCGCTGGCCGGGCGCGCCCTGGAGGCCTTCAACGCCATGCGCGCCCAGGAGGGCGGGCGGCTGAAGGAGGATATCCTGCAAAAGGCCGGAGAGATCGAGCGTCTGGTGGGGCTGGCCGAACCGCGCAGCCCGGTCGCGGTGGAGGCCTACCGGGCCCGGCTGGAGCAGAAGATACGCGAGACGCTGGCCAATACAGCCATCGAGGAATCGCGCCTGCTGACGGAGGTGGCGATCTTCTCGGACAAGGTATCGGTCAGCGAGGAAACCGTGCGCCTGCGCAGCCATCTGGCGGCCTTGCTGGAGATCCTGGAGACCGGCGGGCCGGTCGGTCGCAAGCTGGATTTTCTGGCCCAGGAGCTGGGCCGCGAGGCCAACACCATCGGCTCCAAGGGAAACGACGCGGAAATGGGCCGCATCGTGGTGGACATGAAAACGGAGATCGAGAAGATACGCGAGCAAGTGCAGAACATTGAGTAGCGGAGAATAGATTTCCTCGGAAACCCCGTTTTCCTGTAGGGGACGCAGCCCACTGCGTCCCGCCAAACATCCCCGACGCACCCGGCGCGGGAAACGGCGGACGCACAGAGTGCGTCCCTACAGGATTCTAAGGAAGTCTAATGGAGAACGAAAAATGAGGAGAGATATGCCTTTGAAGAGCATACTGCATGGAAAACGCATTGCCTTGCGGCCGCTGCGGGAGGAGGACGCCGGGTTTTTCGCGCGCTGGTATAACGACCCGGAGGTGATGTTTGAGTGCGGTTTCTACGAACCCACGACGCTGGAAGAGGAGTTAAAGCGGATACAGCGCCCTGAAGAGACGGACCGGGAGTGGTACGCGGTTACGGAAAAAGAAACCGGCCGGCTTTTGGGGGAAACAGGACTGCTGCGCATGTGGCCGCATTGGCATTGTACGGATATGTCCGTCATTATCCCGGATCCCGAGGACCAGGGACGCGGTTATGGGCGGGAAGCCGGGCGTCTTATGCTGGACCGTGCTTTTCACCACTACCGGTTCAACCGCGTGTCCATCGGCGTTGTGGCGTTGAATACAAAGGCGGTGCAATATTGGGAACGGCTTGGATTCCGCCAGGAAGGGATTCAAGAGCAGGGATATTTTTGTCATGGGGAATTCAGCGATTTCATCATGATGCGGATCTTAAAAAGCGAGTACTGCGCCGCGGGATAAACGGATTTTCCCTTGCCGCTCCATTTTTGATGCTCCAGCTCCAAAGGAGGTTTTTGTTATGCGTTTACTGAACATCGGCTTTGGCAACATGGTCTCCGCCCGGCGCCTGGTGGCCATTGTGGCCCCGGACTCCGCGCCGGTGCGGCGCGTCATTCAGCTGGCCCGCGAGCGGGACAAGCTGATCGACGCCACGCTGGGCCGCCGCACCCGCGCCGTGATCATCATGGACAGCGACCATGTCGTGCTGTCCGCCATCGCGCCGGATACCGTGGCCAACCGGCTGGAGGACAATTAGAAAAACGGGGGGAGACGCGAGGCGTCTTCCCTTCATGGGGGGATAGGAATGCGGAATACAATCCGGCGGCCCGGGCTGCTGGTGGTGATCTCCGGCCCGTCGGGGGCGGGCAAGTCCTCGACGCTGCGGCTGGTGATGGAGCGGTGCGGGGATATCTGCTTTTCCGTGTCCGCCACGACGCGGAGGCCGCGCCCCGGCGAGGAGGAAGGCAGGCACTACTATTTCGTCAGCTGTGAACGCTTTGAGGAAATGCGCCGGAACGGCGAGCTTCTGGAATGCGCGGAGTACGCGGGCGATTTCTACGGCACGCCCGCTGCGCCGGTGCTGGCCGGCGTCGCCGCCGGCCAGGTCTGCGTGCTGGACATCGAGGCGCGGGGCGCGATACAGGTCCGCCGGTGCTGCCCGGACAGCGTGCTGGTGTTCATCAGCCCGCCCGACCGGGCCGAGCTGGAACGCCGCCTGCGCGACCGCAGAACCGAGTCCGAGGAGAAAATCAAACGCCGCATGGAGGCGCTGGAGGAACAGATGGCCGCCCTGCCGCTCTACGATTACCAGGTGGTCAACGACGTTCTGGACGACGCGGCCCGTTCGGTGCTGTCCATCATCGAGGCGGAACGCTGCCGGACAAGCCGAGCGCTTGTGTAACCCGGCAGGGGTTTCGGGGTTTTGCAGGGTTTCCGTCCCGCCGTCCGTAGGGCGCGACGCCCACATCGCGCCGTGTTTGCCCCGCCGCACAGACCGTAGGGGACGCAGACCTCGGCGTCCCGCAGGGTTATCCGCAAACTTCGGGGAACGGCTTTCACCGTTTGCCCGTGCGGCTGTGGGTTTGGGTGGTGTTCAGGCATTTCCGGGGGAGGTCTCCCCCGGAGCCCCCCACTGGGGGCGTGCCGCCCCCAGCCCCCCTGCCG
>WRLJ01000253.1 GCA_009777685.1 Oscillospiraceae bacterium
GGCCTTTGCCGTGGGCATCAGCGCAACGGGGGACGGGGCTGTACAGCTGGACAGCACAAAACCCGCCGGCTCGTCCTCGCCCTCCGGCACACTGCCCACAGGCCCGGTGGAAGCCACGCCGTACCCCAACATCAAGGTATTTCTCAACGGAACGGAAATCCCCGTCGACGTTTACGGGATCAGCGGAAGTACGGTGCTGGGCCTGGGCGATGTGGCCCGTGCCTTGGGGTTGACGGCAACCTGGGACGGGGCGACATCTACGGCGGTGCTGACGCGGTAGGGGCGTAGGGCGCGGACGAGGTTGGCGCGCCGTGTTCCATTCCCCAAGCGCGGCAACCCGTCCTAAAATCCTCCGTCACGCCTGACGGCGTGCCACCTCCTTTACGAAAGGAGGCTTGCGCGCCCTAAGGCTCCTTTCCTAAAGGAGCTGTCGGCGAAGCCGACTGAGGATTGACAAAGTTTCGCACACGCCATGCGTAGGGCGCGACGACCTCGGCGCGCCGCGTTTGCCCATTTTACACGTTAGGGACCATCCTACAACGCACCATTTTGTCCATTACAACGCGCCGGGGGAACCATTCCCCCGGCGCGTTGCGTTGCACCCCCCCCCGAACCGCGCACCGTACCCGGCGGCGCGCCGGGGTCGTCGCGCCCTACAACGATGTGCGGCCGGGCGAACGCGGTGCGCGGATAAACACGGGCGACCGGGGACGGTCGCCCCTACCACCGTCATTGCGGGCTTGCCCCGCAATCCCTGGGGGCAACTCGCGAATCTGGGGGATTGCGGGGCAAGCCCGCAATGACATGAAAACATGGTTCCCGCACCCGCCCCCCGTAGGGCGCGATATAAGGTTGCCCTAGGCCCACAGGCGCAGTACGGCTTGTTGGACGGTCTCTGGGTTCATATCTGAATACTGTAAATTAAGCCGCAGGATGGTTTTGTCTTTCCTCAGGAGCAGGTCTATGGAAGTGTCGCCCCTATTGGCGATCCCTTCGTCAGCGCCCCAAAGCGCGGCCTCGTCCGGACTGAGGTATATGTTCTCCGTCAGGGCGTGGCGATGGGAATCCTCAAACTGTTTGACTTGACGGCTGTACAGCCCCCGCGTCAACGCCCTGCTGACCGGGCGGTATACTTCCGTGGTGACGGCGGCGGGCGGCTCGCCCTGCCATAACCGCATTTCCAGATAACGATACCGGACAGGCACGGCAACACTCCCCAGTACAACGGTGTCCGTGCCGGTCGGAGGGGCGGTTACGCCCATGTCCGCCAGCCTAAGGGCGGGGCGTCCGTCAAGCGAATGCACAGACGCCAGATCGGGGAACCTGGCGGCCATCTGAAAAGCGGTAAACACCATGCCTCCGGCGCCAACAAGGGCCGCCACCGCAATCCCGGCCGCAAACAGCCTGATGTTTGCACGGCGTCCGCGGCGTTTGAGGTTGATTTGCCGTCTGAGCCACAGGCCAATCCCCAGGCTGACAAACGCCATGACAACCGGCAGAAGCAAAACCGCGGGGAACCCCCTGGATATTTCCAAAACAATGCCCGCCAGCATAGACCCTAAGCCCGCAAGCCCTCCCAGCATAAACAGCTTCCGCCGAATCCGCGACAAGCAGTAGTCCACCGCCGGCATGGGCAAGTCCTGTCCGGCGGATTTCCTCACGCGCCGGTACCAGACCAGCAGATAGCCGATCACCCAGATATATCCCGGAAGAAAGAGCAGATAGCCGAGCATCACAAAGAGCATCATATCATTCAGAAAGACTTCAATCCCAAAACCGGACAGGCTGGTGAAAAGCATAAAACCGATGAACAGCAACGGGAGAAGGGTATTCAACAGCTCATACCTCCGGCAAGCCTTGAGGTAAATCTCCGCCTGGAGCCTGTGATCGGTGTGGATGGGCGTCGGAGCGGGAATATCCCCCTCCGCGCAAAACACATGCAGCTGCTGATTCGCGGTGACAAAGGCCCAGCCCGATTCCTCGCAAATGCGGCGGTAATCCTGAGCGTCCTCGTTTTCGGGATAATCGAACACGGTGATTTGCGGCAGGAGATCAACAAAAAAGCGTTTTTCGCACGGTTCCGCCGCGCGGTACCGGTGAGAAAACTGACTGATTTTGTCAATCATCCAGCCCTTTGCCGCCATGGCGCGGAAATGGTGTTCCAGATTTTTCAGGTCGCTGATGGCCCCTATGTAGACCTGGCGCATATAGACCGGTTTCATCCTTGTATTCCTCCTTTTGAAATGCAGTCCTCATAGGCCGCGATGGAATCCCTGAGCCGTTCATACTCGCGCTCCAGCAAGCCCCTCCCCTTTTCTGTCAGCGCGTAGGTTTTCCGCCGGCCGTCGTCGCCGACCCGCAGGACGACCCCTTCCCGTTCAAAGCGCGTCAGCAAGGCGTACAGGGTGCCCGCGCCGACCTTTACGCGCCCCCGGGAGATCACCGGGACCGTCTGCATGATTTCATAGCCGTGCATGGACCGGGTCAAAGCCAGCAGGATAAAATACATCGGCTCGGATAGCGTTTGCAATTGTTCCCGCGCCATAAGCCGCTCCTCCTTTCCCTGTTTTTGATATGAGTGTCGATATATCGAATATCGCTACTGCGAGTATCAGTATAGCATGGGGCGCGGGAGGCGTCAAGCCTTTTGCCGAAAAATTTTCTAAAAAATTTTTTATCGCGCCTCCGCCTTGAAAAAAATCCAGTCCGGGAGTATAATACCTCTCGACACCAAACTGTAAAAGGACTGATACGTTTGCGCAGCGCAAAATGGGTGGTCGGCTGGATCGGGAAGCAACGATGGCGGATCTTCGCGGGAATGGGACTGACCGCGCTGGCCGTGGGCATGATGATGGCCGAGCCGTTTATCTTCAGGCGCGTGGTTGACGAGGTGCTGCTGCCGGGCCAGTTTGACGGCCTGCTTCCGTTGCTGGCGGCAGCGCTGGGGCTGGCGCTGTGCTACGTCGTGCTGCGTTACCTCAGCACCCTCTGCTGGGAGGTCGCCTCGCAGGAGATGGTCTTCGGCTTGCGCGGCGAGCTGTTCCACCGGATTCTGGGGCAGACGGGCGGCTTTTTCCGCAAGAACGCCGCGGGCGACCTGATCACGAAATGCACGGGCGATGTGGACATCGTGCGCCACTTCTTCTCCTGGGTCACGCCCCACGCCTTTGAGAGCGCGCTGACGCTGCTGGCCGTGCTGGTGATCTTCGTCATCATCGACCCGCTGTACATGCTGTGCTTGCTGGCGCTGGCCCCGCTGACGGCGGTGCTGGGCAACCGGCTGGGCAAAAAAATACTCCCGGCCCACGTCAAGGTGCGCGAGGCCCGCTCGCGCCT
>WRLJ01000254.1 GCA_009777685.1 Oscillospiraceae bacterium
TGCGGTCCAGCTTGTTTTCCTTGGCCCTCTGCGTCAGGGAGATGCAATAATTTTCCAAAAACTTTCGTTTCCCCGCGCCGTTTTCGCGGCGTTCGTCGCGCGGGGGGCGCGGGCCGGGCTGACCCTCCGGAGCTTCCCCCGGAGGCATGGAGGAAAACAGCCGGTTTAAGAACGGGAACGTAGCGGTCTTCCCATCCTCCTCCTCCTCGGCGCCGTTATGGTCGATCGAGGCCAGGTTCATCAGCTCCTGCGGATTGCTGAGAGCCTCGGTCATTTCACGGGTCAGGGCGTCCAGGTCCTCGTCGGTGATCCCCATTCTCTTAATCAGGTCGTTCATCGGCTGGATGCCCATTTCACGGGCGCACGGCAGGCAAAGCCCCTCGCTTGAGGTGACGCCGTTTTCCAGCTTCGTGAGAAACACGACGGCTACATTGATTTTACAGCGGTTGCACAGGGTGGGCTGCATGTTACGATCCCTCCTTTCCCGAAGGCTTCCGCGACTGCTTGACAAAAGCGGCGACATAGGTCGCAAACGCGGTCAGCGTCAAGACCACACCGACGCCGACGATGATGTGCAGCGCCACGGGCGGCATATCATGGTACAGCATCGTGACGATATACAAACAATAAAAATACACGATGGCCAGCTTTCCGAACCTGTTCGACGGCGGGACCTCCGTAATGCGCTTGTACTGGACCAGCGCGCCGATCCCCATCAGGGATTCCTTCAAGAACACCACGGCGGCGGCCCACCAGAGATACGGATGGACGATGACCAGGCATATCAGCACGGTAAACGACATCAGCTTATCCGCCAGCGGGTCCAGCACGCGGCCCAGGCGCGTGATCTGGTCCAGCTTGCGCGCCAGATATCCGTCGATGACGTCCGTGCCCTGGGCGATGATGTAAATGATCAGGGCATGGTAACGCGGCCCGTCCTCCCCGGCCCCGAAATAGGCCATCACAAAGACAGGGATCATGCAAAGCCGGAAAATGGATAGCATATTGGGAATATTCAGGCTGCTCTTCTTCCGCACAATAACGCCCCTTAGGTTAGAGATTAAAATTCCGAGCCGCGGCAGGGGGAGATACAATTATATCAGATATGGATTAAAAATTCAATAGGCCGTTCAACAGCTCTAACTCCATAAAATACCGCAGCAGGCCGGAAAGCGCCAGCTCGGGCGGCAGGAATACGCCGATAAACTGCATGATCCAGCCCACAACGCACAAAATCAGCACTCCCGTGACCAGCCCCAGCAGACTGCCTCCGATCTTGTCGGCAAGCCCTAAAACCGGCAGCTTGAACAGCGCGCCGAGGAAGTGCATCAGCAGCGTCAGCACAATGAATATAACCAGAAACGAGAAAATGCAGAGGATCAAATGCGCGATGCCGTACAGAAACTGCGTTTCTATGGCCTGCCGGATGGTGATCCCCGAGGTCAGGCTCGCCATGGTCTTACCGGACAGGATATCGCCATAGGCGCCGATGATGCCGATTTTGTCAAACGCGATGTCCGCGATCTCACGCAGCACGGCTTTGTCGGTGATTTCCCCGATGGGGCCCATGCCCCTGGCGACCTCGTCAATGGCCTCGCTGATTTGCTTGTCCGGCAGCCAGTTGAGGACGGGCGCCAGCCTCGCCGCGGCGCTTTCGGCGTAGTGCGAGGCGATCTGCCCCGACGCGTAGGCGGAGATGATCACGATGACCACGCTGCACACGGAGAGAATCAGGCCCTTCCTGTATCCCTGCCAGACGCAGAAAGCCAGCACCAGCAGGACGGCCAGATTCAGCGCCATAACCATACTCGTTCACCCTTTCCGGTATGTTTTATTGTACCCAATACGCTTTTTCCTGCCCGATCAGCAGGACGGAACCGTCCGGCGCCACGCGGAGCGCCTTGACCTCGGAGAGATTTTCCGCGGAAAAACACAGCTCGGCTTTGGCGTTATAGAGCGAGAGCGTCCCGCTTTGGAGCACCCCGGCGTAAGAGCCGGCCGCGTGCATGGCGTCCACGGCCGCGTCCTCCAGCGGAATCTCGCCGATCAGAGCGCCTGAGCGGTCCAGCAGCGCCAGGACGCTGTGGTAATCGCTGGCTTGCCGCCCCGTGCGCAGCACGCACAGCTCGTCGGACACCCTGACGTCCAGATAGTACCGCCCGTCCAGACGGTACGTTTCCAAAAGCTCGCCGTTGGTTTTATAAAACCGCGCCTCGTCCTCCAGCAGGACGCAGAGGGTGTCGCGCATAAAATGGACCTCGATGATCAAATGGTCGGGGATATCAATCACCGCCTCCGGCTCGGCGCGGTTGGTCCGCAGTACAGTCAGACGGCTGACGGTGTGGTTCTCCTGACGAACGGCGGCGACGGCCAGCATCGACGCGTTGCGGTTTAAGGCGATATCCATCACAAATCCGCTTTCGGCGGAATGCCACTCGAACAGCCGGTGGTGCGCGGCGCCATAGACGGTTACGACCCCGTTATAGCCGCTGCGCCGCGTTGCCAGGGCATAGCCGCCGTTTTCGGCCAGCTCCGCGGTGATGATGATCTCATCGTCATACGCCGCCTCCACGCCTTTTTCTCCCACAATGAGGCAGGCCGCTCCATTCCGGTCAAACACCAGCGCCGTATCGCCCGCCGCGCGCAGGCGGGGGTTTTCCATGCGGATCACGGCGGACGCGGCCTCCGTGCCGGACCGGTCGTACAGCACCACACGCTCCGGCGACAATACGGCCAGACGGGAACGGTACAGGGCGTACTGGTTTTGCGGATTGGCGTCGATCATGATTTGGGAAGCCGTCCCCTCCGGTCCCGACAGACGGAACACGCGCAGAACGCCGTCCAGGGTACGCTCGTCGATGCTGTCCCGGAACACGGCAAACAGGATTACGCCCATCAGAACGGCAAAGGCCAGCGCCGCGTACAGGGCCACGCGGATGGGAGCCAAGGCCAGCCGGGCCGTCAGACTTGACTTTTTCACAGCCACCGCTCCCCTTCCGGCCCGCTTTCCCATGCCTCCGGTATCGCTTCCCCGCCGTACCAGACCCCTGTCATATACAAGCCGTGCGGCGGAACGGTCGGGCCGGCGCACGTGCGCTCCCCGCTCTCCAGCAAGGCCGGGATGTCCGTGATTTTCCCCTCGCTGCAATACAGCAGCGTGCCGACGAGCGCGCGGGCCATGTTGTACAGGAAGCCGTCGGCCTTCATCCGCACGGCGGTCAGCCCGCCGGTTTCCGTGACCTCGAACGCGGACAGCGTCCGCGCGGTGCTTTTCACGTCCGTCCCTACGCTTCGCACACAGGAAAAATCATGTCTGCCGACGAAGGCCCGC
>WRLJ01000255.1 GCA_009777685.1 Oscillospiraceae bacterium
CGGGTTCGCGCCGCGTCAGCGTCTCCAGCATCCGCCCCGCGACGCCGTAATAGCGCCGAACCGAGCCGCTGTGGCCCGCCATCCCCGCGATTCCGCACATGCAGCAGTCCTCCTTCAAGATATGTTTGACCTGCGGGATACTATATGTGCTTTTGCTTGGACGATATGCACACGGCAAACCCCCTCAAATTTGTCAGATTATGGCGGTTAAATTGCGCGTATTCCATGAAAAAACATTCTTGACAACCCCATCCGCCTATGCTAAGATAAAGCCAGCAACGAGGGCGGCAGGGAGCGTGCGGAACGGTGAGCATGAGCCTCGCCGTTGTTTTTTTGGATACTCGGGGAGGTACAGGCTCTATGTTCACCATAGCGATTATCGGAATCGGCCTGATCGGAGGCTCTCTCGCATACGCCTTGCGCGGATTTCGGGACTGTGTGCTGGTGGGATACGATATACAGCCCGCGGTCACTCTGCAAGCCAAGATGTACGGCGCCATCGACATTGCCGCCGGTTCGGCGGAGCAGGCGGCGGAGCAGGCCGACCTGTGCCTGTTCTGCGCCAACCCGACCGCGATTTTGGACGGCATTGCCAACTGCCGGGTTTTCTACCGCAAGGGCGCGGTCGTCAGCGAGATTTGCGGCGTGAAGGAGGAACTGGCGCGAACGATTCCCTCCCTGCTGCCCGAGGGCGTCCGCTACATCGGCCTACACCCGATGGCGGGCAAGGAGGTCGGCGGCTTTGTCAACGCGGAGCGGGGTTTGTTCAAGGGCGCCGGCTTTATCCTGGTGCCGCCCGAAAACCATGACCCAAACGCGCTGGCGCTGATGCGCGAGCTGTCCGAATATGTCGGGGCGGGGCAGGTGATCGTCAATACCCCGGCCGAGCATGACGATATCATCGCCTATTCCAGCGACCTGCCGCATGTGACCGCGACGGCGCTGGTCTCGCGCTATCCCCAGGCGCTGACCCTCGCGCACACGGCGGGAGCGTTCCGGGACGGAACGCGCGTGGCCAACATCGATGCCGATCTGTGGACCGACCTCTTCTCGCGCAACCGCAAGCCGCTGCTGTATCATCTGGATGGCTACATCGACACCCTCTATGCCCTCCGCGACGCGCTTTCCCGGAACGACAAGGAGGCCATCCGCGGGTTTCTGAACTCGGCGCAGCGCAACAAGAGGAGGATACAGGATCTGTGAGAGAGCGTGTAATCCGTCTGGGCGAACGCTCCTACCCTGTTTATGCCGGGCGGGGCGCGCTGGGGCGCGCCGCCCCGTCGCTCTTTGAGGGCGGCGCGGTGGTAACGGACGAAAATGTATACCGCCTGTACCGGGACCGCGTCGATTCTCTGTGCGGGCCGGAGCGCGTCGCCGTCGTTCCGGCGGGCGAGGGCGCCAAAACGCCGGAGCGTCTGGCCGTGCTGTGGAGCTTTTTCGCGCGGGCGGGCTTGAAACGCGGCTCCCCCGTGATTGCCGCGGGCGGCGGCGTGATGGGCGACTTGGCGGGCTTCGCGGCGGCCACGTATATGCGCGGCGTACCCTTTGTGCAGGTCCCGACGACCCTGCTGGCGCAGGTGGACGCGTCGGTGGGCGGAAAGGTCGCCGTCAACCTGCCCGAGGGCAAGAATTTGGCGGGCAGCTTTTATCAGCCCCGCGCGGTCGTCGCGGACACGTCGTTTCTGGACACGCTGCCGGAGCGCGAGATCAAAACGGGCCTGGGCGAGGTGGTCAAGCACGCCATGCTGGGTAGCGGACGGCTGGCGGAGCTTCTGACCGGCGGGGACATCGGCGCGCATTGGGACGAGATCGTCTTTGAGAATATACAGACCAAGGCGGAATACGTCGAGCGCGACGAGCGCGAGAGCGGCCCGCGCATGTTCTTAAATTTCGGGCACACCTTCGGCCACGCGCTGGAGGCGTACACGCGCTATGAGCGCTATAACCACGGCGAGGCGGTCGCCATCGGCATGGCGCTGGCCGTGCGCGCCGGCATCGCGCTGGGCGTCACCGCGCCGGAAACGCGGGGCGCGCTGCTGGGACTGCTGGAGCGTCACGGCCTGCCCTGTGAGACGGATATCCCGCCGGCGGCGTTTTTGCCGCTGATGCGGGGGGACAAGAAGAATCAAGGCGGGGACATTACGCTGGTTTTGCTGAAATCTCCCGGTCAGCCGGTTGCGCACAGGGTCTCGCCCGGCGAGCTGGACAAAATTTTCATCCCATAGGGAGGACGGTCATGCGGTACTTTCGGAAAATGGAGGGAGAGCGCGTCTATCTCTCCCCGATTCATACGGACGACGCGGAGATATACACCCGGTGGCTCAATGATCCCGCCGTGGCGGACCATCTCGGGCTTTACAGACAGCTCATCTCCCTCGGCAATGAAAAGAAAATACTGGAGACGCTGAGCAATGAGGGACACCATTACGCGATCATCCTGAAGGAAAATGACGAGCTGCTGGGCAACATCAGCTTGATGGACATTGAGCATATTTACCGCAGGGCGGCGATGGGCCTGTTCATCGGAGAGGCCGGGCGGCGCGGCCGGGGGTACGGAGCGGAAGCGATCCGCCTGATTCTGGACTATGGCTTTCATACCTTGAACCTACACAACATCATGCTGACGGTCCATGCCGACAACCCGCGGGCGCTGGCCTGCTACCAAAAAATCGGGTTCCGGGAGATCGGGCGCAGGCGTGAGGCCAGGATCAAGGACGGGCAGTATATTGATCTGATTTTCATGGACATTCTGCCGGGTGAGTTTGGGAAGTGAACGGACATAAAACGATCGCCCGCTTTCCGTCGGGCGTCATCACGGCCCCGCCCTCCAAAAGCCTGTCGCACCGCGCGGTGATCTGCGCGGCGCTGGCGGACGGGCGGAGCGTGGTTGAGAACATCGGCGTCTCGCGCGATATCGAGGCGACGGTCGGCTGTATGGCCGCGCTGGGCGCGGGCTTTTCCCGCGTCAACGGGCGTCTGACCGCGGAGGGAACGGCCTGTCCCGCCGCCGGCGGGACGCTGGATTGCGGCGAGTCCGGCTCGACCCTGCGCTTCCTGCTGCCGCTGGCCGCGCTGTCGGGGCGGCCCGCGCGCCTGACCGGGCAGGGGCGGCTGATGGAACGCCCGATGGGACCGTATCTGGACGCGCTGGGCGCGCGCGGGGCCGCGCTGGTCCCGGAGGACGGCGGCCTGACGGTGCGCGGCCCGCTGACGGCGGGGACCTACGCCCTGCCGGGCGATGTCAGCTCCCAGTTTGTGTCGGGTCTGCTCTTTGCCCTGCCGCTGCTGGAGGGGGACAGCGAGATTGTGCTGA
>WRLJ01000256.1 GCA_009777685.1 Oscillospiraceae bacterium
TTCGGGCGTGGAGCGGGCGGGACTTCCGGCGCTGGCCCTCCCGTGCGGCTTTGCGCACGGGATGCCCGTCGGCTTGCAGCTGATCGCTCCGCGCTGGCGTGAAAACGATTTATTGTCCCTGGCCTACGCCTACGAGTGTCTGGTCGGGCCGCCGGCGCCGGCCCGTATGCGGGATGTGGACAGCATGAACAGGTTTTGATTTGACAATCGCGCGCGCGTGGGTTATAATCTGTGCCTGTGAAACTACAATCAAAAGGGAGACTGACAGAAAAATGGCAAAAAAGGCTTTCAAAGCGGAGTCCAGACGTTTGCTGGACCTCTTGATCCACTCCATCTACACCCAAAAGGAAATTTTCCTGCGCGAGCTGATTTCCAACGCCAGCGACGCGCTGGACAAGCGGTACTACCTGACGCTCTCGGACGAAAACCAGAGCTTTGACCGCGACAGCTTCCAAATCCGTCTGGCCGCGGATCAGCAGGCCCGCACGCTGACCGTGGCCGACACGGGCGTCGGCATGACCAAAGAGGAGCTGGAAAGCAATCTGGGGACGATTGCCCGCAGCGGCTCCCTGGATTTCAAGGAATCGGCGGAGCCGGCGGAGGGCGTGGACATCATCGGGCAATTCGGCGTGGGCTTTTACGCGGCGTTTATGGTTGCCAAAACCGTGACCGTGCGCAGCCGCTCCGCGAACGGCGGCCCGGCCCACGAGTGGCGCAGCGAGGGTCCTGACGGCTATACCGTCAAAGAGATTGGCGATATGGAGCCGGGCACGGAGATCGTGCTGCTGCTGAAGGACAACACGGAGGAAGAAAAATACGACGAGTTTCTGGAGGCGCATCGCCTGTCCGCCATTGTGAAGAAATACTCGGATTTTATCAAGTATCCCATCCGGATGTCCCGCACGCGCTCGCGGCTGAAAGAGGGAAGCGAAAGCGAGTATGAGGACTATACGGAGGACGAAACCCTCAACAGCATGGTCCCGATCTGGCGTAAAAACAAAAACGAGCTGACGGACGAGGACTACGAGCGCTTTTACACCGACAAGCGGTTCGGCTTTGACAAGCCCCTGCGTCACGCGCATGTGACGGTCGACGGCGCGGTCAGCTATACGGCCCTGCTGTACATCCCCGAAAAAGCGCCGTTTGATTTTTACACGCGCGAGTATGAAAAGGGACTGGAGCTGTACACCAGCGGCGTTTTGATCATGCAGAAGTGCCCGGATTTACTGCCGGACTATTTTTCCTTTGTCAAGGGGCTGGTCGACTCCGCCGACCTGTCTCTGAACATTTCGCGCGAAATGCTCCAGCATGACCGTCAGCTGCGGCTGATCGCCAAGCGGATACAGGAGAGGGTCAAAAGCGAGCTGCTGTCGATGCTGAAAAACGACCGCGAGAAGTACGCCGGGTTCTTTGAGAGTTTCGGGCGGCAGCTGAAATACGGCGTGTACTCCGACTGGGGCGCCAACAAGGACGTTTTGCAAGATTTACTGCTCTTCTCGTCCTCGGACGGGGACAAGCCCGTCACGCTGGAGGAGTATGCCGGGCGCATGAAGCCGGAGCAGAAGAATATTTATTACGCCGCGGGCGACAGCGTGGAGAAGCTGAAAAAGCTCCCGCAGACGGAGCTTTTGAGCGATAAGGGCATCGAGATTCTGTACTTTACCGACGATGTGGACGAGTTTGCCGTCAAGATGCTGGGCGCGTATCAGGAAAAGCCGTTCAAAAACGTCTCCGACGGCGATCTGGAGGTTGAGGGCGAGCCGAAGGCCGAAACCGCCGAGGAGGACAAGGCGATGTTCTCCGCCATGAAGGAAAAGCTGTCCGGCGGCGTCATTGACGTGCGCGCGTCGGCGCGGCTGAAAAGCCACCCCTGCTGTCTGGCGACGGAGGGCGGCGTCTCCATTGAGATGGAGAAGGTGCTTTCCTCCATGCCCGGCGCGGCGGGCGTCAAGGCGGAGAAGGTTTTGGAAATCAACGCCGGTCACGCCGTATTCACCGCCCTGAAGGCCGCCTACGCGGAGGATGAGGAGAAATTCTCGGCCTATACGCGCCTTCTCTACAATCAGGCGCTGTTGATCGACGGTCTTTCCGTGGAGGATCCGGTGGCGTTTGCCAACGATATCTGCGCGTTGTTCTGATTGATGTGGATCGCTGACAAATGGACGGACTATGAATTGCTGGACGCGGCGGACGGGATGCGTCTGGAGCGCTGGGGCGAGTATGTCTTAGAACGGCCCGACCCGCAGGTCATTTGGAAGACCCAGCGCCGCCATCCCCGCTGGGAAACCCCTGACGCCTCGTACCGGCGCAGCGCGTCGGGCGGCGGCGCCTGGTCGGAGCATTCCCTGCCGTCCTCGTGGACGCTTGGGTACGGGGATTTGCGCTTTACCGTGAGGCCGATGAATTTTAAGCACACAGGCCTGTTCCCCGAACAAGCCGTCAACTGGGACGCGGCCGGGGAGCGGATCCGGGAAAGGATCCATCGCGGGAAAACGGTCAAGCTGCTCAACCTGTTTGCCTATACCGGCGCGTCAACCGTCGCCTGCGCGAAGGCCGGGGCCGCCGTGACGCATGTGGACGCCGCCAGAGGCATGGTCGCCCGGGCCAGAGACAACGCGGCCCTGAACGGCGTGCAGGCGCGCTGGATTGTGGAGGACTGCCGCCGTTTTCTGGAACGCGAGCTGCGGCGCGGCAGCCGCTATGACGCGGTGATTCTTGATCCGCCGTCCTACGGGCGCGGGCCGGTCGGAGAGGTCTGGCGGCTGGAGGACGATGTATACGATTTGCTGGACTTGATCTCACAGCTGCTCAGTGACGACGCGGCGTTCGTTTTTTTGAGCGCCTACACGGCCGGTTTGGCGCCCGGCGTGCTGACCGTTCTGCTGGACTCCGTGTTCACCTCGCGTTTCGGCGGGCGCGCCGAGGCCCGTGAGCTGGGGATTCCGATCCGCGGGACGAGTCATATCCTGCCTTGTGGAGCGACCGGACGATGGAACCGATAATCCGCTTTGACCGTGTGCGTTTTTCCTATCCGGCGGAGCCAGGAGCGCCGCCCCCTCCTCCCGCGCTGGACGGTCTTGACCTGACCGTGAGGCAGGGCGAGTTTGTCGCCGTTATCGGGCGCAACGGGTGCGGTAAATCCACGCTGGCCAAGCTCTGCAACGGCCTGCTGCTCCCCGCGGAGGGCAGCGTGACCGTGCGCGGGCTGGATACGCGCCACGAAAAGGATTTGCTGAAGATACGGCAGACGGTGGGGATGGTGTTTCAAAATCCCGATAACCAGATCG
>WRLJ01000257.1 GCA_009777685.1 Oscillospiraceae bacterium
GCAGTTTACGCCGATCCCGCCGGACTATTTGAGCAAAACGTCACTGCTGCGGGAATTTGTCGGCTGACGGCGTTTTCGTACAACACAATTCTGAAAGGAGCCAATCCCATGAACGAAAATCTCAGCAGCCTGCTGGAGCGTGTCAAGCACGGAGCGGTGCAGGCGGGCAAGGCGGCGGAAAGCGCGGTCAAGACCGCCGGGGAAAAGACCGGTGAGCTGGTCGAGACGGCAAAGCTGAATCTGCACATCGCGGACCTGCAGATTCGCGTCAAGGAGATCCTGCGCGACATCGGCGCGCTGGTCTATTCGGCCCACAAGCATCCGAACACCGACACGGAGAAGGTGGACGCCATGCTTCAGGAGCTGGACAGCCTCCACAAGGAAATCGCCGACTACCGCGAGCGCGTGTCGGCCCTGAAGCACCGCAAATTCTGCCGTGAGTGCGAGGCGGAGGTCGGGCGCAAGGACGAATACTGCCGCTACTGCGGCGCGCGGATGCAGCTGTGACCGCCGACGGGCTTGAACGCGGTCTGCGCGAAGGGGAATCGTTCCTGAAGGCGCGGTTGAACGGTGTTCAGCCGGAGGTGGCGCTGGTTTTGGGAAGCGGCCTTGGCTTTCTGGGCGATCTATGCGAGGACGCGCTGGCGATCCCCTACGCGGACATCCCCGGATTTCCCCTGTCCACCGCGCCGGGCCACGCCGGGCGGCTGGTGTTCGGCAGGCTGGCGGGGAAACGCGCGGCCGTAATGCAGGGGCGTTTCCACTACTACGAGGGCTACGGCATGGACGCCGTGGTTCACGGCATCCGCGTCCTGCGCCTGCTGGGCGCCGGAACGCTGCTGGTCACCAACGCCTCGGGCGGCGTCAACGCGGACTGCAAGCCGGGCGACATCATGCTGATCACCGACCATATACAGCTGTTCGGCGTATCGCCGCTGCGCGGGCCGAACGCGGCGTTTCTGGGCGGCCGGTTCCCCGACATGACCCGTGTCTATACCCCGGCGCTGCTGGACGCGGCGCGCCGGGCCGCCCGCAAGACGGGCGTGGAGCTGCGCGAGGGCGTTTATCTGATGGCCGCGGGGCCGCAGTACGAAACCCCCGCCGAAATCCGCGCCTACCGCTCGCTGGGCGCGGACGCCGTGGGCATGTCTACGGCGCCGGAGGCTGTGGCCGCCCGCCACGCGGGCATGGACGTGCTGGGGCTTTCCCTGATCTGCAACGCCGCCGCCGGGATGACCGCCGGGCATGAACTCAGCGAGCAGGAGGTGCTGGACACCGCCGAAGCCGCCAGAGAGCGGTTTTCCCGATTGGTGCTGGCGTGCCTGGAGGAAATGACGATACCTTAAATCACACAGGGGAGGATACATTCTATGGAAACGCTGTTTTCCGGCATTACCGTCGTTCCGGTGGACGAGCGGGATACCGTCCTGCGGGACGCTTATGTCGGAATCGCGGGCGGAAAAATCACCTATATCGGAGACAGGCCGCCGGAGGCAAAAGCCGCTCGCGTGATTTCCGGGGCCAACAAGGTGATGATCCCGGGACTGTGCAACGCGCACACGCACATCCCTATGACGCTGCTGCGCGGCTACGCGGACGACTACGACCTGCACACCTGGCTGCATGACCATATTTTCCCGGCGGAGGAACGCCTGACGGAGGATATGATCTATGAGGGCGCGCGGCTGGCGGTCCTGGAAATGCTGGCCGGCGGAACGGTGGCGTTCACCGAGATGTACGGTCAGATGATGCAGGTGGGCCGCGCCGCCGCCGAAAGCGGCATGAAGGCCAATATCGCGCAGGCGCTGATCCATATCGGGAGCGGGGCCTACGACGCCAAAACCGACGCCCGTTTCGCTCAAACGCGCGAGCTTGCGGACGCCTACCACGACTATGACAACGGGCGCATCCGGGTGGACGTATCCATCCACGCCGAATATACCTCCGGTCCCGCCGTGTGGGAAGAAGCGGCGCGCTACGCCATTGACCGGGGGCTGGGCATGAACCTCCACCTGTCCGAAACGCGGGAGGAGCATGAGGCGTGCAAGACGCGCCGCAACGGGCGCACGCCCGCGCAGGTCTTCCACGCGGCCCGCCTGTTTAACGTACGTACGACCGCCGCGCATTGCGTGTGGCTGGAAAACGACGATATCGAGATTCTGGGGGAGATGGGCGTGACGGCCGCGCACTGCCCGGTCAGCAACGCCAAGCTCGTCAGCGGTACGGCCAACGTGCCCCTGATGCAGCAGCGCGGCGTGAACGTCGCGCTGGGAACGGACGGGGCCGCTTCCAACAACAGCCTGGACATGTTCGAGGAGATGAAGGCCGCCGCGATCCTCAACAAGCTGGCGCGGCGCGATCCGGAGGCGGTGAAGGCCGCCGACGCCCTGCGCATGGCCACGGCAAACGGCTATCTGGCCCAGGGCCGCGCCGGCGAGGGCGGGCGGATCCAGGTAGGCTGTGAAGCCGACCTGGCCGTGCTGGACTTTGACAAGCCGCATCTGACGCCGTGCCATAATGTCATTTCCCATCTGGTTTACGCCGCCCGCGCCTCCGATGTCTGCCTGACGATGGTTCGGGGTAAAATCCTGTATGAGAACGGCGAGTTCCCCGCGCTGGACGCGGAGAAGATCAAAGCCGGGGCCCGCAAGGCGGCGGAGACGATCGCCGGCAGCCGGCATTACTAATTTCCCGCCCCGCCTCATAGATTGTCTATGAGACAAGCGATGACCGGCGGCAGACCCCTGCCGCCGCGGCTTGTCAATCTTCAGACAGCGGGTGTGAGGCGGCATGGTCAAACCACGCGCGGCGGGCAGCCGGGGCTTTCTGGCCGGCACGCTGATTCTTTCCGCGGCGGCGGCGGCGGTCAAGGTGTTCGGGTTTGTGTACAAGATACCCGTCCAGAATCTGCTGGGACCCTCGGCGTCAGGGTATTTCGCGGCGGCATACGACGTATTCGCCGCGCTGTTCGTGCTTTCCACGGCGGGACTGCCGGTCGCCGTGAGCGCGCTGGTCAGCGAGGCCCGCGCCGTGGGGGACGCCCGGCAGACCGCCCGCACCCTGCGGGTATCGCTGGCGGTGTTTTGCGTGCCGGGGATATTGGGTACACTGGCATTGTGCCTGGGAGCGGATGCCATCGCGGCGGCGGGACGCAGCCCGCAAATCGCGTCCGCCCTGCGGGCCGTGGGACCGTCGATGCTGCTGATTTGCGTCACCGGCGCGTTTCGCGGGTATCATCAGGGGCACGGCGACATGGCCCCGACGGCGGTCAGCCAAAC
>WRLJ01000258.1 GCA_009777685.1 Oscillospiraceae bacterium
TACGCGCAGCGCCCCCCCGGCGGCTCACAAAAAAAAAACCACGGCCGGGGCCCGGGGGGGCGCCCCCCCCCCCCCAGCCCCCGCGCCCTCCGTGTTCCCGGACGTCGCGGGGCTGCCGCAACAAGAAAGCATCGAATTTGCGGCGGGCCGCGGCATCATCAAAGGCTTTGACGACGGGTTGTTTCGCCCCCACGCCAACATCCGGCGGGGCGATTTTGTCTTGATGCTCACCCGCATGTTCGACCTGCCCATTGAGCAGGGCCTGCCCAATTTCGCGGACGTCGGGGCGGACATGTACTACTACGATGAAATTGCGACGGCAAGGGCCGGAGGCTTGATTCTCGGCCTGGACGGCGTCCACTTCGCGCCCGAAAGCAACATCACGAACCAAGATTTGATTGTGATGGCCTACCGCGCAATGGTGCAGCGGGGCGAAGCGGGGCAGGGCGCGGACGAAAGTGTGCTTGCCCGCTATGCCGACGCATACGCCATCGCGGACTATGCAAGGCCGGCGATGGCGTATTTCACGGAAACCGGCGTCCTCACAGGCGATTCCCTTGCGCCGGAAACCATTGCGGACCGGGCGAACGCCGCCGCATTTATCGCGAATGTGCTGCGCACCCGCCCCGCACACTAGTTATGCCATTGCCTTGACCGGCCGAAGCCGTGAGTTCTGAGCGACGCGCCCATCACCCGGTCAGGCCACGCCGGGTCATTGCACCCGGTGGAGCAGCCAGTATTCGTCTTGCTGGTCCATGATGACTTTCACTTCGTAATCCTTTGCCATGTCCTCATACTGCGCGGTGAAGATGAAGGTCAACTGTTCCGGCGCGTTTCTGCCCCAGCGCCGCGCCATGTCCGCAGCCCACAGCGCCCCGTCAAAAATTGTTTCATCCTCCGCGTTTTTGCGCCCGGTGTTGCGCAGCGTCGTTGTATACGCCGCATACCCCTCGATGCGCGCCGTTACCCGCTCCGGTTCGCCGCCCACCGCCGCCTCCAGCACAAACCGCTCGCCCGGCCAAAACACATTGCTCCCCCTCGGGCGGGGCCTGGCCTCCTGCATGTATGCGTTGAGCGTCTGCACTTTGTTGAAGCTGCCGTGCCCGTTTTTCACGTTGTAGTTTTGCCGGTTTTGCTCCCATTGTTCCGTATGGCGCACCCAGCCGGTAATCTTCGCGTCCGCCGTCACGACAAAACGGTACGACCCCAGCCCCGCGCCAACCTCACTCCTGACCGTGCCGACGACCTCATACGCGCCCACCTTTGCGGGGTCCGGCAGCGTGTCGGTGAACACGTAAGGGTAAACGCCCGACGCATTCGGGTGGATGTTCGTCTGCGTATGGGTGTAGAGCAGCCGCCGCTCCCGGTAAACTTCTGTCGTCAGCGAAAGCACCCGTTTGTCTTCATCGTCGATGCCCGTCCTGATCTGAAACAACTGCCCCTCTTTCAGCGGTTTTGGAGATTCCGCGATGGAGGTGATATACGGGGCTTTCACCGCACCCACCACGTAGAACGTGATTTCCGCCACGTTGGATTCCTTGTCGTAGGCCGGGTTCCCGCCGGGAACCGTACCCCGGCTCGTGTCGTCTTCCTGCCAATGCTCCACCACGTACTTGCCGTCGATGTAAAAGCGGTCGATGGCCTCGTTTAGAATCAACCCGGCTTCCGGGTGCGGTCCGTCGTTCATGGGGGTGTGGGTATACCGCCAATACTGTTTTTTGCTGGGGTCGCTCTCGTGGTCATAGTACGTGACGCCATAGCTCACGAGCTGCCCCTTTTGATAGATTTTGATTTCCCGCTCGTCCGTTTCCATCCTTCTGGGTGCGCTGACGACTTCCGCCTCAACGCCCTCTTTCTGCCATTCCGTCATTTCCGTCAAGCTTTCCCCATCGATTTCGGTCAAGTAGACCCGACGGCCTCCGTCCATGTAATACACTTGGAAATTGCGCAGCAGCGTGTCGCCGCCCGGTATTTCAAAGCTGAGTGTCGCCGCGCCGTCAAAGGCTTCGGCGGCCTCAAAGGCCCTGTCCCGGCCGGCGTTGAAGAACACCCGGCCTGCCGCCGCTTCCGCCGTGTTTTTGTAAATGAACTGCTCCACCCGGTTGAGATTGAGGGTGACGCGGTACCCCGCGGATTCATTCGGGCTGTGCGTCACCCGATACTCGGTCGTCCCCGAAAAATCGCCCATGTATATCCGGGACCCGGAAGAAACCCTGCCCAGCGGCGTGTTGCCCCGATCCGGCGGCGACAACTGGAACAGCCGCCCGTTGCTCCTGATGTTAGCGCTGGTGGTGGCCATACCGCCGACGGAGACTGTCGGATAGCCGAAAGTCTTGGACAGATAGCCCGGTTCCACCGTCAGCGTGTAATACTCCGTGTTGGCGCGATTCGCCGGCCGCCTCGGCAGTTGGACGCTGGGCAGGTACTCCATTTCTTTGCCGCCATAAAACGGCACTTCATGGGGCGCCGTAAAGGAGCCTTTTGCGGCAATCCAGCCGTCCGCGCCTTTTTCCTCGCCATAGGTGGGCGCCGCCGCCGCCGCGGTTTCGGACAAAATGGAAACTTTGAGGTTTTCAATCCCGACGTGGCCGTAGGGGGCTTCATACGCGATGTAGTGGTACGCCTGGTACGTGAGGGTGTTTATGCCCTCGTTCAGCAAAAACGGATGGGTGTATCTCCCCGAATGGGTGACGTTCGCGGTGTGCGGGTTTGCGGTTTTTTCAAAGAATCGTCCATCGCCGTTGATGCTCACGCCATTGCGCCATCCGATTTCCCGTGCTTGATAAATATTGTAGTCAAAGCTCAGCAGCGCTTTCTTGCCCTCCGGCACGACAAACGTGGTGGTCGCCGTGGCACTGGAAGCGCGGACGTCAAACAGGCCAATCCGCCCGTCCTTTCGGGCCGTACCCTTGTGGGTGAAAAACTGGTTGCGCACGGAATCCTTGAAGGAATCAAAATGCACGGCCTCCACGTAATACCGGTCGTCCAAGAAATCTTCTCCCGACGGGCGGGTGTGGAAGTCGGCCGTTAGACGCACCGCCGGCGCGTTTTGACCTGCGGCGCCGCTGTTTTCCGTATCGCCGTTTTCCGTGCTGCCCGCGCCATCGCCACCGTTTTCCGTGCCGGATTGGCCGCCGCCCTCGTTTTCCGCGCCGCCCGTACCCGGCACCCCTGCGTCTTGATTCCCGGCCGCCGCGTATTCATATTCGAAGTGATACGTCGCGCCAGGGCGCAACATGTACGTTCTGGAA
>WRLJ01000259.1 GCA_009777685.1 Oscillospiraceae bacterium
CTTCGTTACCTGACCGGCGCGGCGCCCGCCTCTCTGCGGCGGCTGGAGGAGCTGCGCCTGCTGGACATGAGCGAGACCGGGATCTACCGCCGCCCCGAAACGCCCGCGTACACCGCGCCGCCCTCCACGGAGCTGAGCGAGGCGCAGAGCGAAGCGGTCCGGCGGCTGTACGCGATGCTGGAGGCCGGAACCCCCGCCTGCGCTCTGCTGCACGGCGTAACGGGCAGCGGGAAAACGAATGTGTACATAGAGCTGATGCGGCGGGCCATCGAACGCGGCGGCTCCTGCTTGATCCTCGCGCCGGAGATCGCCCTGACGCCGCAGTTGCTGGAGCGTTTCGCCGCGCATTTCGGCGACCGCGTGGCGATTTTGCACAGCGGCCTGTCGCTGGGCGAGCGGATGGATGAGTGGAAGCGCGTGCGCGCGGGCCTGTGCGACGTGGTCGTGGGCACGCGCAGCGCGGTGTTCGCGCCGCTGTCCAACCTCAGCCTGATCATTCTGGACGAGGAGCATGAAGCCAGCTACAAGTCGGAGGCCTCGCCCCGCTACCACGCGCGGGAGGTCGCCAAATACCGCGCCGTCCAGAACGGCGCGCTGCTGGTGCTGGGCAGCGCGACGCCCAGCCTGGAAAGCATGTATGCCGCGCGGTGCGGGCAATATACATACATTGAGCTGCCCGCCCGCTATCAGGACCGGCCCCTGCCCGCCGTCCAAATCGCCGACATGGCCGCCGGCCTGCGGGAGGGCGGCATGGGCTGTATCGGCGGCGTTTTGTACCGGGAACTGCGGGAAAACCTTACGCGCGGCGAGCAGAGCATTTTGTTTCTCAACCGCCGCGGCGCGTCGAAATATGTGGTGTGCGCGGAGTGCCGGACGGCCCCCGAATGCCCGCGGTGCAGCCGCTGTCTGGTCTATCATTCCGTGAGCGGGCGGCTGCATTGCCATCTCTGCGGGCATTCCGAGAAGCTGGGCGAGGTCTGCGGGTGCGGCGGTGAGCTGAAAATGGTCGGCGCGGGCACGCAAAAGGTCGTGGAGGAGCTGGCGGAGCTGTTCCCCAAAACGCCGGTTTTGCGTCTGGACGCGGACACGACGATGCGCAAGGGCTCGGCGCAGGGCATCCTGAGGGAATTTGCCCGGCGGCGCGTTCCGGTTCTGGTCGGCACGCAGATGGTGGCCAAGGGCCTTGATTTTCCGGGCGTGACGCTGGTGGGCGTCATCAACGCCGACGCGGCGCTGTGGGCCGCTGATTTCCGGGCGCATGAAAAGACCTTCTCCCTGATTACGCAGGTCGTGGGACGCGGGGGGCGCGGGCAGACGCCCGGACGGGCGGTTTTGCAAAGCTACAGCGGTTTACAGCCCACGCTCACGGAGGCCGCCGCCCAGGACTATCACCGCTTCTATGAGCGCGAGGTGGAGCTTCGCCGCTTGCTGAACCTGCCGCCGTTTACGCATCTGACGCGCCTGTGCCTGTTCGGCGCGCGGCAGGACGAGGTGCTGAAGGCCTGCCTGCGCGTGCGCGGATGGCTGGAGAGGTGGATCCAGGACCAGGACCGCGGGGACGCGGCGGTGCTGGGCCCCGCGCCGGCCTCGGTGCTGAAGGTGAACCTGCGCTACCGCTATCATCTGACGCTGACCGCCGGCCGCCGTGAAACCCTGCGCGTGCTGACCGCGTCGGTGATGAAGGCGTTTCCGAAGGACGCGCAAAGCCGGGGCGTCAGCCTGTATGCCGACCCTGACGCGGAGGAATCGTAGTATCCCCGTACATCATCAACCCTGAAGGAGGCGCATCCCCCATGGCCATCCGGAACATCCTCACCAGCGAGGACCCCGTGCTGCGGAAGACGTCGCGGCCGGTCACGAATTTTGATAAGCGCCTGCACATCCTGCTGGACGACATGGCCGATACCCTGCGGGAGGCGGCGGGGGCGGGACTGGCCGCGCCGCAGGTCGGCGTTCTGCGCCGCGTCTGCATCGTCGATCTGGGCGACGACGACGGCCTTACGGAGCTGGTCAACCCCGAAATCGTTTCGGCGGAGGGCCGGCAGGAGGGCCGCGAGGGATGCCTGTCCGTCCCCGGCGTCGCGGCTGTCGTCGCGCGCCCCGAGCGGGTGACGGTCCGGGCGCGGGACCGCCGGGGCAACGAGTTTACCACCACCGGAGAGGGTCTGCGGGCCCGCGCGTACTGCCACGAGATCGACCATCTGGACGGGAAGCTGTACACGGAGGACGTGATCCGCTACCTGACGGAGGAGGAAATGGCGGAGGGCGGTGAGGAATGAAAACCCTGTTCATGGGCACCCCCGAATTTGCCGCCGAAAGCCTGCGCGCCCTGCTGGACGCCGGTGTGCCGGTGTGCGGCGTATTCACCCGGCCGGACAAACCCGCGGGACGGCGGATGATCGTTTCCCCCCCGCCGGTCAAGACGCTGGCGGTCAGCCGCGGGGTGCCGGTCTGGCAGCCGGAGAAACTGCGGGACGGCACGGCGCTGGGGATCATCCGGGAGCTTGCGCCGGACCTGATTGCGGTTGTGGCTTACGGGCGTCTGTTGCCGGAGGAGATTCTGGCCGCCCCCGCCGCGGCGTGCGTCAATGTCCACGCCTCGCTGCTGCCGAAGTACCGGGGGGCCGCGCCCATCCAGTGGGCCGTCGCCCGCGGGGAGCGCGAGACGGGCGTCACAACACAGTACATGGCGCCGGAGCTGGATACGGGCGACGTGATTCTCACCGCGAAGACGGCCATCGGCGAGACCGAGACGGCGGGGGAACTGCACGACCGTCTGATGGTCATGGGCGCGTCTCTGCTGCTGGAAACGGTAAACCGCTTGAAAGACGGGACCGCGCCCCGCGTCCCGCAGGACCACGGGCAGGCGACGTTCGCGCCGATTCTCGGGCGCGGGGACGGACAGATCGACTTTACACAGACCGTACAAGCCGTGCATGACTTTGTGCGGGGCTTCACGCCCTGGCCCGGCGCGTCGTGGCAGAGCCTGCGTATCTGGAAGGCCGCCATAGACGGCGACGGGAGATCGCCCGGTACGCCGGGCTCCATCGTTGGCGGCAACGGCGTCGTCTGCGGAGACGGCGGCGTTCTGCGCCTGCTGGAGGTCCAGGCCCGGGGCGGAAAACGCATGGGCATCGACGCATATTTGCGCGGCAACCGGCTGGACCTTATCTGAGCGGTTATTTGTGACTGAAAGGAGCGTTCTCCCATGCCGTTTCTCT